>DASUDM010000199.1:0-3808 GCA_036275575.1 Sphingorhabdus sp.
CATGCCTGGCATTGTGGCCATGACGAGGTCTATCTCGAAACCACCGACGGCCTCACTTCCTCTATGGCGATCTATGATAAAATGGGTTTCCGGACGAGCGATGCGCATGTCGAGCGGCTGTGGCACGGCGATGGCGTGCACATCACCATGACGCTCCAGCTCTAACCACTCGGTCCCTTTCACCGCCACATTTCTGCTTCCTGCCGACACTTGCCTATTGCTGATTTGACAAACATACCAACTGGTCGGTATGTTTTGTACATGTCGAGTCGCATTGCGCCTTCCCCACGAGTTTCTGCTCGATCGAAACTGATCGATGCGGCGCATATGCTGGTGCGACGGCAGGGTTATGCAGCAACTTCGGTCGATGAGATTTGCGCGGCGGCGGGCGTATCGAAAGGCGCTTTCTTCCACCATTTCGCTTCCAAGGAAGAATTGGGCGTGGCCGCCGCCGAGCAATGGACCGCGCGCGCCGAGGAGTTGATCTTCACCCTGCCCCATTGGGTCCGCATCGAAGACCCGCTCGAGCGGCTCCTCGCCCACATTGATTTTCGCCTGTTCATGCTGGAGGGCCCCGCCGAGGGCTTCACCTGTTTCGTCGGCACGATGGTGCAGGAAAGCTTTGCCAGCAGCGAGCCGCTGCGCATTGCGAGCGATGCCAGCATCAGCGCCTATTGCGATCGGCTGGCCGTGGATATCGAAGCAGCCATCGCACGATACGGCATCCGCGACGGCGTTTCGGCTATCAGCCTCGCTTATCACATCCAGGCGGTGCTGCAGGGTGCATTCATCATCGCCAAGGCCAAGAACAGCCCGAAGGAGGCGCGCGACAGCGTGCTCCATCTCAAACGCTACATAAAGATGCTGTTCGATCGAGGAGACGCCGAATGAGCAAAATGATCTTCGTTAACCTGCCAGTGGCAGACTTGCCGCGATCGATGGCTTTTTATGCGGCGCTGGGGTTCACCAACAACCCGCATTTCACCGACGAGACTGCCGCCTGCATGGTTTGGGGAGAAGGCATCCACGTGATGTTGCTGACCCACGACAAATGGAAGAGCTTCACCGACCGGCCCATTCCACCCGCCACTTCGAGCGAAGTGATGATCGCCATCACGCTGGACAGCAAGGATGCCGTCAACGCGCTGGTTGATGCCGGTGCCGCCGCCGGTGGCACGGCGGACCTCAATCCGCCGCAGGATCATGGCTTCATGTACCAGCGTACGCTTGCCGATCCCGACGGCCATATCTGGGAGCCATTCTGGATGGATCCGGCCGCAGTGCCGCCAGACGCCTGAGTTTTTGAACCGGGGGCAAATAGGAGACGGATAATGAGTTATATTGATGGTTTCGTGATCGCCTGCCCCAAGGCCAACAAGGACAAATTCATCGAGCACGCCAAGATGGGCGATAGCGTGTTCATGGATCTGGGTGCACTGCGCGTGGTGGAATGCTGGGGTGATGATATCCAGGAAGGCCACACCACCGATTTCCGCATGGCAGTAAAAGCCGAAGCGGATGAAGAAGTCCTCTTCAGTTGGATCGAATGGCCCGACAAGGCCACCCGCGATGCGGCGATGGCGACGATGACCGAGTGGATGAATGATCCCAGCAAAGCCGATCCACGGATGGACCCGGAAAAGAACCCGATGCCCTTTGACGGCAAAAGGCTGATCTTCGGTGGTTTCACCCCCGTTCTCGACCTCAAGCAATAGGAGGCGAATATGCAAAACGAACATGGCGATTTCATCTGGTACGAATTGCTAACAAGCGATGCCGATGCAGCAGCGGCATTCTACAAATCGGTCATTGGCTGGAATGCGGCGAACGCCAACCAGCCGGGAATGGATTACCACCTGTTCTACGCAGGAGATCCGTCTGACACGATGAACGGCGTTGGCGGTTTCATGACCATCACCCCCGAAATGGAAGCAGGCGGCTCAAGACCGACATGGATCGGCTATATTGCGGTCGAGGACGTCGACAAGGCCGTCGCGGAGATCGTCGCGGCTGGCGGCACATCGTTCATGACGATCGACGTTGAAAATGTCGGCCGCATGGCGATGGTCGCCGATCCGCAAGGCGCGCTTTTCTATGTAATGCGCGGTGTATCGAGCGAACCCAGCCACAGCTTTGCCGCGATCGAGCCAAAAGTCGGCCATTGCGCGTGGAACGAGCTTTCGACCAGCGACCCGGAGGCGGCAAAAACATTCTACGGCAAGCTGTTCGGCTGGGCCAAGGATGGTGACCTCGATATGGGGCCGATGGGTAAATATGAGTTCCTGCGCGTTGCGGGCGGGCGCTTCTTGCTGGGTGCGGTCATGCCCAAAATGCCGCAAATGCCGGTTTCAGCCTGGACCTATTATTTCCGCGTGCCCGATATCGACGCAGCAGTCGACGCGTTGAAGGCAGCGGGCGGAACGCTGCATATGGAGCCGATGGAAATTCCCGGCGGCGACTACAGCCTTTCCGCATCCGATCCCCACGGCGCGGCCTTCGGGCTCGTCGGACCCCGGCTCTGAGGAGGCTGAAATGACCACCAACACCATCTGTATATGGTTTGATAACGCAGCGGAAGAAGCCGCCCGTTTCTACGCGGCGACCTTTCCCGACAGCGCGGTCAAGGCGGTGCATCGCGCGCCCGGCGATTATCCCTCGGGCAAGAAAGGCGATGTGCTGACGGTCGAATTCACCGTCGTCGGCGTGCCCTGCATCGGCCTTAATGGCGGCCCGGCCTTTCCGCAAAGCGAAGCCTTTTCCTTCCAGATCGGCACTGACAGCCAGGAGGAAACCGATCGCTATTGGAACGCCATTGTCGGCAATGGCGGGGCCGAAAGCGCCTGCGGCTGGTGCAAGGACAAATGGGGCCTTAACTGGCAAATCACCCCGCATGTGCTGACCCATGCCATGGCGCAAGGCGGGGATGTCGCGAAGCGCGCGTTCGAGACAATGATGACGATGCAGAAAATCGACCATGCAGCAATCGAAGCAGCGGTGCGCGGCGCATGACGATGATCCTCTATGGCCACCCATTTTCCAGCTACACTTGGAAAGCCCTAATCCCTTTGTACGAGAAGGGTCTGGATTTCGAATTCCGAATGCTCGGCGATGAATATCCGGAACATTGGGAGCAGTTGCGGTCGCATTGGCCGCGCGGGCAAATGCCGGTGCTGGTCGATGGCGAACGCGCCGTTTTCGAAAGTTCTATCCTTATCGAGTATCTCGATATCGCCTATCCGGAAACATCTCGGATGATACCGGACGACCGTGCTGCGGCGCTGCGCGTGCGCCTGTTTGACCGGGTGTTCGACTGCCATTTGGAAGCCAGCTTTCAGGCGGCGGTTTCCGAATATATACCGTTCATTACCAAGACACCCGATCCTGCACGCGTCGAGCGGGCCAGAGCTACGCTATCGTCTATCTATCCCTGGCTGGAATCTGAGTTGCCCGACGATGGCTGGGCCTGTGGCGACGAGTTTTCCATGGCCGATTGCTCAGGCGCGCCCGCGCTGTTTTACGCAGACTGGACGCAGCCAATACCGGTCGAGTGCAAGAAGCTGAAAGCCTACCGCTCTCGCTTGCTCGCTCACCCCTCAGTTGCCCGCTGCGTAGACGATGCCCGCCCGTTTCGCAGTTACTTTCCACTGGGCGCACCTGACCGAGATTAAGAGGACACATTATGACAGCAACCGCAGAAAATGGCTGGGAACTATCCGTCACGCGTTTCATCGACGCACCACCGGCAAGGGTGTGGGATGTGATGACCAACCGGATCAACGATTGGTGGTGCCCAAAGCCTTGGCGCGCG
>DASUDM010000200.1:0-7999 GCA_036275575.1 Sphingorhabdus sp.
ACGCAGGGCACCCAAGCCTACGCAAATTCCAAAGCCAAATGAAAAGCCCCTTCCCCGGAAGGGAAGGGGCTCGGTCGACTACCGGCTGATGGGAGGGGGGATCGGAGTACCGGTCGCCGACAAAAACGTTAGGGCATCAACACGCTGTCGATAACATGAACTACGCCATTCTTCTGGCGCAGGTCAGCGAGGGCGACCGTGGACTTTCCACCCTTGGCATCGGTAACGATCAGCTTGTCGCCATACATGGATGCGGTTAGCTTCTGACCCTGGACTGTGGTGAGCGTCGCCTTGCCATTGCCGCTCTTGATCGCGGCAGCGATGGCCTTGCTGTCGAAAGTTCCGGCAACAACATGATAGGTCAGGACGGTGGTCAGCGTGCCCTTATTTTCAGGCTTAACCAGTGTTTCGACGGTGCCAGCGGGCAGCTTGCCAAAGGCGGCATTGGTGGGTGCGAAAACAGTGAATGGACCGGGGCTTGCGAGCGTATCGACAAGGCCAGCAGCCTTCACAGCGGTGACGAGGGTCGAGAGATCAGGTGTAGCGACGGCGGCTTCGACAATGTTGGTCTTGGGCGCTGCCATCGAGTGGCTGCCATGACCGTGATTATGCGCATGGCCGATAGTCGTCGCCGAAGCGATGGCGGCAGTTGCAAGTGCGATCTTGAAGAGGTTCTTTTTCATGGTCTTTCCTTCTGCAAGACATGTGGGGGAAATACATGTCGGGCGCAGTTACGGATCAACCCGCCAAATGGATGCAGTGAGGCCTAAAAATTTTTTTCAGATCGTATCGATAGCGCCCTTGGCGATCACGGGCCCGGTGGCCTTGCCGCCGGGTGCTCCGCCCTCAGGCTCAGGCGTAATCGCGAACAAAGCACCCTTGTGCAGATGCGGACGCATTGCTTCCGGTATCGAATGCAGCGCCGGCTTTGACGGATCAATCATGCCGAGCGACCGCGCGACACCATCTTCAGGGATGATCCACAATTCGGGATAGAGTTTGCCGGTATCGAGCGAAATCGGAATGATCTGCAGGGCTCCGGTTTGCGGATTGTAATTCGCCGCGACGCTTTCGCGGCCATTTTCGGCGCCGATTGCCGCCACCAAGATTTGCGGTTGTTGCGGCGTTACTGGGACTTCGGGTTGCTGCCAAAGCATGGTGGCAAGCACCAGTGCGATTGCGAACGATGCTGCCGTCAGACCTTGCCAAATACGAATGCTGCCACGGCTATTGTCTTGTCGCGGCGATGTGGCAATTGCACTTTCAATCTGCGCCCACACAGCAGGCGACGGGGGCTCTTCGGTAAGTGGCTCCATAGCCACCATGCGATCCGTCCATTTTGCGTGCTCGGCAGCAAAAGCAGGGTCATCGGCGATACGTGCGCGCGCCTGGGCCGTTTCAGCCTTGTCCAGGAGGCCGAGCGCAAGTTCGCCAGCCGTTGCAATATCCTCATCCGACAAGCGCATCAGCCGGCACCTTCGAGGCAGTGACGTAGCTTGATCAAGGCGCGCCTAATCCGGCTTTTGATGGTGGGTAAGGGCGTCGACTCCGCGACGGCAAGATCGGCATAGGTTCGCCCGTTCCAGAATGCTGCCCTGATGAATTTGGCATCGCGATCTTCCAGCCGGTCGATGCAACTGTCCATGACGCGGCTTTCATCGCTTGCCACCAGTTGTTTTTCGGCATCGGGGGAAGGATCGGGGATTGCCAAAGCTTCATCCAGTTCGACGACCTTGCCCTTGTCGCGCACGCGCAACCGGTCAATCGCCCGATTGCGGGTAACGGCTACCAACCAACTGATCGGGCTGGCTTTATCCCGGTCAAAGGCGGCTGCGCGGTTCCAGATGGTGAGATAGGCGTCTTGCAAGGCTTCCTCGGCTTCGTGTCGATTACCGAAGATACGCAAGCAAACGCCAAAAAGTTTCGCCGAAGTTCGACGATAGAGAAATTCGAACGCTTTTCTGTCGCCGATGCCAACCCGACCGAGCGCGTCGCTCAGCAATTCGCGCTCGCGGCTGGCGCGGGCTATGGCCATCTGGCTTGCGTCGGGTTGCGCATTCATAAACCAAATATCGGCGGGAAACAGGATCAGCGCAAAACGGGATTTGGCCGGTAGTCCTTACCAGGTGCCGAAATCGCCCGGCGGCTGGCTGGTGCGGCCCGATGCTCGGATCGGGCGTCGATAGCCATATTGGCGGCGCTTGACGAGGCGCAGGCACGGCCAGTCACCATTATCCTTGCGTTCAACGAGCAGGAATCCGTTGCGTCGATAGGCGCGTGTCACCTTGTCCACTTGCGTATCGAGCAAACCTGCCAGGATCAACGTGCCGCCTTCCGCCATAACAGAGGCGAAACTTGGTGCCAATTCGACCAATGGGCCTGCCAATATGTTGGCAATCAGCAGGTCATAGGGCGCGCGCGACACAATTGCCCGATGATCGGTTCCTGTGGCGACATATAAAGCAATCCGGCCGCTGCCTCGTCCGATCGGTACGGCATTTGCCAAGGCATTTTGCTGGGTTACATCGATGCTGACCGGATCGATATCCGATGCCGTTACCGCCGCCCTTGGCCAAAGATGCATTGCCGCAAATGCCAACAAGCCGGTGCCAGTCCCGATATCGGCGACATGATGAAAGCGCTTGCCTGCACGACGCAACCTATCGAGCATGGCGAGGCATCCGCTGGTCGTTTCATGCCCGCCGGTACCGAAGGCTTGTCCAGCCTCGATCAGGAATGATCGGGCACCCTTTGGAACTTCCCCTTTGTTGGTTGAGGTGTGCACGTAAAACCGGCCGGCATGCACCGGATCGATGCTGGTCTGGCTCAGCGTCAGCCAATCTTCGTCAGGGAGTTGCTCGATATGCGCCTTCGCACCCAAACGCTTTTCGAGCAGGGCAATGTCACCGCGAGAAGGCCGGTCGTTGAAATAGGCCTGGATCGACCATTTCGCGTCGTTAAATGCTTCCAATTCGTCGGCGACAAGTGTTGGCAGGTTTTCAAACCGCTCGAGCCACTCGTCATCCTCGTGCATCGCTTCTGCCTCGGCCCGCGAGCAGGGCAGGGTGAGCTTCCAGTTCATTTTGCTTTTTCTTTGGCGAGCCGGTTTTCCAGTCTTTCGAGCGAACGACCGGCATATGCTGCGCAAGCCGTGGCGTCGATCAATGGTTCTTCGCCAGCAAGACGTTCGAAAAAGCCACTTTGCGCGGGATGTGGCGTAATCAGTATATCACAATTCTTGAACGCGGCGATTTTGGAAATGGTTTCGCGCAATGGCGCGACATATTCGGGATGGTCGCTAAAATGATAATCATCGGCTGAAACTGCACTCAGGCTGTCCGCAAAAACGATGTTCAGGCATTTTCCGTTGTCGCAGCTTTGCCACCGCCAGCTCGTGCCGCCGGGCGAATGGCCGGGGGAGGCGATTGCAGTGAGCGTTTGTGTACCGATCTTGAGCGTTTCGCCATCGCCGATTGTCTGATCAACTTTGACGCCTTCGACTGGTTCGAATAACCCTTTTTGGGGATCCAATGGATGCACAGTGCCGCTTTCGAGAGCATCCTTGGCCTCGGCACGCGCAACCATTTTTGCACCTGTGATCCGCTTCAAACCTGCCAAGCCACCAGAATGATCAAAATGCTCATGGGAGTTCAAAAGATAACGCACATCTTTCGGATCGAACCCAAGATCGCGGATATTCTGGGCGATTTCGGTCGCGGCTTCCGGGATTGCACCGTCGATCAGGAAATGGCCTTCTGGCGTCGTGATCAACAGTGAGACGATACCGCAGGTTCCAACCATATAAACATTGCCATAGACATGGGCCGGAGGAGCCGGGTCTCCCCATCCATCGCGGCCTTCGCAGGCTTTGGCTATGGGTTCGAATTTGGCTGGAACAGGCGCGGCATTATTGCTGTTTGGTGCGCATCCGGCCAACGCGGTTCCAAACATTGCCAGAATGGCGACCGATTTAGCGAACATAGCTGGCTCCATTGATGTCGAGGACCGCCCCGGTCATCGATGGTGGGGCTTCAAGGGCGCAAAAGCGCACCAGCGTCGCCACCTCTTCGGGCATGGCGACGCGGCCCAGCGGAATGTCGGCCAGCAGTTTGTCGCCGCCGCGACTGGCCAGATAGTCTTCGGCCATACCCGTCATTGTGAAACCCGGACAAATGGCAAAAGCGTAAATTTGCTGCGCCGCATAGCCGCGCGCAATGCTCTTGGTCATTGAAACCATGCCGCCCTTAGATGCGGCATAATGCCAATGGGCAGGGCTATCACCTCGATAGGCAGCGCGGCTGGCAACGTTTATGATCCGGCCTTCTTGCCCCAATGCCTGCCAATGCAGGATCGCGAGCCTGCAAAGCTGTGCCGAGGCTGTGAGATTGATCGCCATGGTCCGTTCCCAGCCATCGAGCCATTCGATATCGCTATGTTCGATCGGGTTGGGTTCAAATACGCCGGCATTGTTGACCAACACGTCAATGCGTCCGCCCATTTCCTGCAAGGCGTTATGCCAGATCTTCGATGGCACGGTCGGATCGCTCAGGTCGCCGTCCGTACTTGATGTGGAATATACAAGCACATTGTCGTCGCTCAATTCGTCGACAATTGCTGCGCCGATACCGCGCGATCCGCCGGTAACAAGAATATGCAAAGTCATGGCCCGCTGCCTTCCACAGCGGGCCATGAAATTCAACCTTGCTTAAACACTGGGTCTCTTATCGGACCAAGTTGGCTGCAAATTTCCCGGCATTGGCTTGCAGCGAGGAAATCTTGCCTTCGACGTCGCCGAAACCGGCTTCAAGCTGCGAGATTTCCGAAACGACATTTTCCGTATCGGCACGGATGGCGGCGATGGTGTTCGACATCAAATCAGCGGCCAAAGCGGTTTCATCGACCGAAGCGGTGATCATAGTCACCGTCTGCGCCTGTTCTTCCATCGCGTGGCGGATGCGTTCGGCGCTGTGTTGCACATCTTCCACTGCAGTCTTGATCGCGACGTTCGATTCGACCGACGCCTTGGTTGCATTTTGGATGGCTGTGATCTTGCCAGCGATCTCATCGGTCGCTTCGGCAGTCTGGTTGGCAAGGCTTTTCACTTCCTGCGCAACGACAGCAAAGCCACGACCAGCATCGCCTGCGCGCGCTGCTTCGATGGTGGCGTTGAGGGCGAGGAGGTTGGTTTGCCCAGCAATATCGCGGATCAGGCCCAAGATTGATTCGATCGATTTGGACTGCTCTGACAAGGTGTCGGTGGCTTCCACAGCCTCTTGGGCGCGTTCGGTGGCGCGATTGGCAACTTCAGCGGCGGTTTCAACTTCGCTGCGGGTATCTTCGATTGCCCGAATGAGGCCCGCCGCTGTCTGGGCAGCCTCGCGCATGGCGACGGCGGATTGTTCCGATGCAGTCGCCACTTCGGATGCCTTGCTGAGCATTCCCTGCGCGACCGCAGTGCTGGCGGCGGCTTGCTGGCGCAAGATATTGGCCTGTTCCGAAATGTCTGCGGTGCTTGAGGCGATATCGCTCTCGAATTGGGCGGTGTACCCTTCTTTCTGTTCGCGCTGCAGGATTTTCTGATAGTGAACGAAGCAGGCCGAGGTGACAGCCAGTTCCATCGATGTGAAATCGTGCACGGTTTTTACCAAACGGTCGCGCGCCGGATCACCAGCATCCAGCTTGGCATCGAATATTTCGAAATAGCGCAAGCTCGCCCGTGTTGATGCAGCAAGCAAATGCCCGAGCGGCACGCGATCCTTGCAAGCGCTTATGATTTGCGCCTTCAGATATTCGCGCCATCCCAATCCGTTAATGTCGCGCATCCGCTCACGGATATACGCGGCGGTGGAACGCACCATTTGTGCTACATATTCAGGATTACGGAGCTGGTCGGTCTTGCTGAAATTGACCCAATATTCCCAATAATAGGCTGCAAAATCATCCATTTCACTGTCGACAACGGATAGCAAATCGCGGCATTTTTCCGCCATTTCGCCGTCAAAATCGAAGGCTTTGACGATTGTATCAAATTCCGCCGACAATGACTTTTCCATATCCGACATAACGCACTCCCGAATTTCGACCTGCAAGTTACAACTGGTTAGATGTGCAATGCTAATCGGGAATGGTTAATGCTGTGTTAGCTATGGCAGGGAAAATTCCGTATCCCATACCCTTGCTTAGTCGGTTCAAAGCGGTAAAGAGCGACGCAAACTTGAACAGGGAAGCTTAGCCAATGGCGCAGAATCCGAACCGGCCAATTTCGCCGCATTTGCAGATTTACCGCTGGGGGCCGCACATGGCGGTTTCCATTTTCCATCGCGCTACCGGTTTTGTGATGGCGACGGCGGGGATGGTGACGCTGCTGTGGTGGCTCGCT
The DNA here is from genome assembly GCA_036275575.1 of Sphingorhabdus sp. GTDB lineage: Bacteria > Pseudomonadota > Alphaproteobacteria > Sphingomonadales > Sphingomonadaceae > Sphingorhabdus_B. The sequence continues at coordinate 6,380 of DASUDM010000200.1, forward strand.
TCGATTGCGGGCGGTCCGGAAAGTTATGCTACCTTTCAATCCTATGTCGTATCGGCAGGCGAAGAAGCGACCGGAACACAGGTTGCGTTCAACTGGTTCTTCCGCTTGCTCGCGCTTGGCGTCACCTACAGCTTTTTCCAGCACTTGTTTTCCGGCATCCGCCACCTCTTGATGGATCTTGGCGCGGGATATGAGCTGAAAACGGTACGGACTTGGTCGATTGCTGTTTACATTGCGGCACTGACGGCAACTGCACTGGTTGCAATGCTCGTCGCAGCACGTTTCATGGGGGCTTGAGATGGGTAACGGAACCAAATTAGGGCGCGTTCGCGGACTAGGCTCAGCCAAACATGGCGGCAAGCATTGGCTCGACCAACGATTGACAGCAGTAGGCAATCTTTTGCTGACCACATGGTTGGTCCTGTCGCTGCTGTGGCTTCCAAACTTCGATTATGAAACCGTCGCTGCCTGGCTTGCCCAGCCCTCGGTCGCGGTGCCTATGATCCTGATGCTGGTGAACATTTTCTGGCATGTCCGCCTCGGCCTGCAGGTCTTGATCGAAGACTATGTGCATGACGAAGGCAACAAGTTTGCCGCGCTGACCCTTTTGAACTTCTACGTAATTGGCGCCGCCGCATTTGGCATTTTCATGGTCGCCAAGCATGCCTTTACAGGAGCTCCCGCCTGATGTCTGAAGCTTACAAGATCATCGATCATATCTATGACGTTGTCGTCGTCGGGGCAGGCGGATCGGGCCTTCGCGCGACCATGGGTGCTGCTGAAGCCGGTCTCAAAACTGCCTGCATCACAAAGGTGTTCCCGACGCGCTCGCATACCGTGGCAGCACAGGGCGGCATCGCAGCCTCGCTGCAGAACAACTCGCCTGACCACTGGACCTGGCACATGTACGATACCGTCAAGGGATCGGATTGGCTGGGAGACCAGGACGCGATCGAATATATGGTGCGTGAAGCGCCTGCAGCAGTTTACGAACTGGAGCACGCCGGCGTGCCCTTCAGCCGCAATCCGGACGGCACCATCTACCAGCGCCCCTTCGGTGGCCATATGCAAAATATGGGCGAAGGCCCGCCGGTACAGCGGACCTGCGCCGCAGCCGACCGTACCGGTCACGCCATGCTGCACGCACTTTACCAGCAGAGCCTGAAATATGATGCGGACTTCTTCATCGAATATTTCGCGCTCGACCTGATCATGGAAGATGGCGAATGCCGCGGCGTTATCGCGCTGTGCATGGACGATGGCAGCGTTCACCGTTTCAAGGCGCAGGCTGTTGTTCTGGCCACCGGTGGTTATGGCCGTGCTTATTATAGCGCGACATCGGCCCACACCTGCACCGGCGATGGCGGCGGCATGGTGCTGCGTGCAGGCCTTCCGCTGCAGGATCTTGAATTCGTCCAGTTCCACCCAACAGGCATTTACGGCGCAGGCGTGCTCATCACCGAAGGCGCGCGCGGCGAGGGCGGTTACCTGACCAACAGCGAAGGCGAGCGTTTCATGGAACGCTATGCGCCGTCGGCCAAGGATCTGGCGTCGCGCGACGTGGTTTCGCGGTCGATGGCACTCGAAATGCGTGAAGGACGTGGCGTTGGCCCGAACAAG
>DASUDM010000201.1:0-10241 GCA_036275575.1 Sphingorhabdus sp.
GGCCGGTTGCCGGCAAATCGGATAGCCAGGGCCGCCGCAAGAATCTGCGTTCGATCCCCGGTTTCGGTGAGAATCAGCGTCAGGAATGAAGCGATCAGGCTGTCCATCGGCCTTGCCTAGCGCAGCCTTCGCAGCGCGTCAGCCGCCGAGGCGGATAGCCACCGAAGCCAGCAAAGCTTCCGAGGCCGCCGGGTGCAGGTGCGCGATGCCGATCGCGTCGGACATGATTCCCAGAAAGCTCTCGCTCACTGCATCACTGCCATGGCCACCAAAGCGCTGCAGCGCGGCTTCAAAGGTAGCAGCGATTTCGGAAATGGCAGTCAGGCCGTGGCGGGCCGATGTTTCGCGGATATTTTCCAGCCGCATCAGGAACTGCAGCGGATTGGCATCATAAGCAGTCATCCGCAGCGCCTCTACCAATTCGCCAAGTTCTGCACGAATCAACAACAGTTGGTCATGATCGTATCGCATGCGGTTTGCCCCCGATTGCCCTGAAGCCGTGATGCGCCTTTATGGTTACCGAACGGTTAAAATACGCAATTTCAGATGCAGGCTTGACTTTTGGGCTGCTTCGTCGCAGTAGCGCGCCAGTTTCGGGCGGCCTCAACGCCGTCCGTTTTCTTTTTCAGCGATTCGAACCGAAGGAACAGGCCATGGCGAAGCCAGCCACCGTCAAAATCCGTCTCGTCAGCACTGCTGACACCGGCTTCTTCTACGTAACGAAGAAAAACCCCCGGAATCAGACGGAAAAGATGACTTTCCGCAAATATGATCCCGTCGCGCGCAAGCATGTCGAGTTCAAGGAAGCCAAGATCAAGTAAGGTTTTGCTGCGGCCATAAGGGCCCGCGCAACCTTGCCATGATAATCGATCAAGGGACGCGAGCTGCGTCCCTTTTTTGATTCGGGCTTCAGTCGTTTTTCGATTGGCTACAAAAGCGAAGCAGGCAAAATCCGCAGATGGCGGACAGGATCGAGCCCATCAGCACACCGATTTTGACGGCATCGGCTTGCCCTGGATCGACGAAGGCAAGGCCGCCGATGAAAAGGCTCATCGTGAAACCAATTCCGCAGAGCAACGCGACACCATAAATCTGCAGCCAACTTGCGTTGCGCGGGCGCACGACCAGGCCCAGCTTTACACTGGCCCAAACGCTGCCGAATATCCCGAGCTGCTTTCCAATAAACAGGCCGAGCGCAATGCCGAGCGGTAGCGGCGCCAAAAGCGAATTTATGCCTACGCCTTCGAGCGAGACGCCGGCATTGGCAAAACCGAAAAGCGGTACGATGAAGAAGGCGACGGGTTTTGCCAGCGCATGTTCCAGACGATGGAGGAGTGAATCCTCTGCATCCGGGGTTGCTATCGTTCGTTTCAAGGGAATTGCAAAGGCGGCCAGCACCCCGGCGATGGTTGCATGAACGCCCGAAAGCAAGGTTGCGTACCACAGCAGCGCGGCGAGGATCAGATAGGGCCAGAGACGTGCAACGCCCAACCGCCCCATGGCCAGCATGACCAGCCAGATGGCTGCCGCTGCACCCAGCACCGGCAGGTTCAAACTGGCTGTGTAGAACAAAGCGATGATGGCGACGGCGCCCATATCGTCGACTATCGCAACGGTCGTGAGGAACAGCTTGAGCGAAGCCGGGGCGCGGCTGCCCAAAAGCGCGAGTACACCTATCGCGAAGGCGATATCGGTCGCCGCCGGAATTGCCCAGCCGCGGTGCAATGCAGGATCAGCACCGGCGATGAAAAGATAGACCGCAGCAGGAAACGCCATGCCAGCAGCGGCGGCAATCATTGGCAGCATTCGGTCGGGCCAGGTCGCAAGATGCCCGTCGACAAATTCACGTTTTATCTCGAGCCCGACAAGCAGGAAGAAAATCGCCATCAAACCGTCGTTGATCCACAAATGCACCGTCATCGGGCCCAATTTGGGGGTGAGTTCGGGCCCGGTAACGGCATGAATCAGATGAAAGTAGCTTTCCGCCAACGGTGAGTTGGCGACGAACATTGCCAGCGCTGCGACCAGCATCAGGATGATGCCACCGGCAGCTTCACTATCGAGGAAGTCGCGTAAAGCTGAGGCAGGTTTGCCCGGCATTTTTTCAGAACTGGTGCTCATTATGTGTACCAATAACGCCGCCAACCTCGATAAGGCAATGATGAGCTGCAAATGGGTTGCCTTTCGCAAGCCTGTTCCGGTATTTGGCCAGTGCAAGCAATCGCCGGATGTGGGTGGTGATGATGGATCAGCTAAGCGTTGAAAAGTTGACCGACCGGCAAAAAGATTGCCTGCGGCTGGTCGCGCGCGGGTTCACCTCCAAGGAAATCGGACGGCTGCTTGATCTCTCACCATCGACGGTCGACAACCATGTAACTGCGGCGGTCCAGCAATTGGGCGCACCCAATCGCGGCGCCGTGGCCCGCGCATTGGCCGAAATAGAGGCTAGGCAAAATTTGCCTAGTCAGCCGCAACCACTTGCCCAGCCCGACCAAACAGCCATCCTGACTGCCGAAACGGGAGACGATGGCTGGAGCCGTAATGCACGCCAGTTCTTCGCTCTCCCCCCGGTAGGAGGGAAGAGGAATGACCTAGACGGTACATCGCGAACTTTGCGCATCCTGCAGGTCGCGGTTCTGGCAACTGCTTCGGTAATTGCGTTGACCATCCTTGTGTCGGGGCTTTTTCGAACTTTCGGTTGATCCAGACCCCCTATTCCAACCGGCCATAACGCTCGCCCGAGCCGCAACCTGCCGGATGCGTTCCTGATATTCCGGCAATGAACGGCAATATGCAGGTCGAAGCCACCACCCCGACTTGCATATTGTCACGGTCGATGGTCTTGACAGGACAATGCCCGCCACCTCTCTCCCCGACGCCCTGGTTATCAGCCTGTACTGGATTTTTGCTGTGATCTGCTGTGGCTTTTCTGCCGTCGCAGGTGGCAAGACGGGTCGCACAGGCGCCGTGATGATCATGACAGCAAGCGTCGCTTCGGTAGTGGCGGGTGAATTCGGAAGCTGGGCGCATACCCATTTTCCGGTCATGACCATCGACCTATTCTTGCTGACAGGATTTTATTGGCTGGCACTGCGCAGCGAGAGTTACTGGCCCATATGGGCCACCGGTTTCCACCTCATTTCGGTGATTTCCCATGTGGCGGTTTTGTTCGGCGATAATGTCAAACAAATGCTTTATTACGGTTTTGGCGCATTCTGGTCGCTGCCCGTGATAATGGCGATGGCTATCGGTACTTTTCTCGATCGCAGGCGTTCGGCCATCCAATCCTGATCCCGCATACCCGCCCTGCGCATAGCGCAGGACATTGACAGCAGGGCCAATGATTGCGTCAATCGAATTGCCGACATTCTGGAAGATGCTGGAAATCTGGCAGCATGAACTGCTGCTTTTCAGCGCTATCTGGTTTCTTATCGGCGCGATCGACGATCTTGTTGTCGATGGCCTATGGCTTCTCAATCGATCAGGTCGCTGGCTTTCCCGCTATCGCGTTGCCCCACCCATGAGGGCCCATGAACTGCCCGCTCCGCAGGAACCGGGATTGATCGCCATCTTTGTCGCGACGTGGCAGGAATCGCAGGTGATTACCTCCATGCTGGAAAGGTGCCGCGTGGCCTGGTCGGATGGCGACACCCGCTTTCGTCTCTATATCGGCTGCTATCCGAATGATGGAGCGGGAGCTGCTGCAATCATGCAAGGATGTGCCGGCTTTGCGCATGCGCGGCTGATCCTGTGCGAGAATGTCGGCCCCACTTCCAAAGCCGATTGTCTGAACCGGCTATGGAAGGCACTGGTCAGCGACGAACTGGCCGAGGGGATCCGGGCGAAAGCGATTATCTTGCACGACGCCGAAGACATGGTGCACGCCGACGAACTCAGGATCTTCGACTATCTTATCGAACGCGCAACGGCCGTGCAGTTGCCGGTGATTCCGGAAATTGTCTCCGGCTCGCAGTGGGTCAGTGGCCATTATTGCGATGAGTTTGCCGAAGCGCATGGCAAGGCGCTTGTCGTGCGCGAAGCGGTTGGTGCAGCGATACCGCTGGCCGGAGTCGGTTGCGCTATATCCCGGACGCATCTGGGCAATATTGCACTGGAAAAGGGCGGCGCGCCCTTTGACCAATCTTCATTGACCGAGGATTATGAGTTGGGCCTTGGTGTCGCGGGCGGCGGCAATCGCACCATATTTGCCCGGATATTGGATGAAAGTGGCGAACTCGTCGGCACACGCGCCTGTTTTCCCGACACACTTGGTGCAGCCGTCCGGCAGAAATCGCGCTGGATGATCGGTATTGCCCTTGCCGGATGGGACAGGCTGGGCTGGAATGGCGGCGTTTTCGAGTTCTGGATGCGCCTGCGCGACCGCAAGGCTGTGTTTGCAGCTATCGTGCTGACCGCAGCCTATTTGTGCATTTTGCTGACCACCATATTGATTCTCGGCCATCGCGCGGGCGTCTATGAACCAAAGCCGTTCAGCGATTTGCTGCTGATCCTGTTGGTGGCGAATGCTCTGCTGTTGCTTTGGCGTCTGGGGGTGCGGGCCTGCTTTGTTGCGCGCGTCCATGGCTGGCGCCAGGGACTGCTCTCTCTGCCGCGTACGATCATCGCCAATATCATCGCGATCATGGCCGCACGTCGCGCAGTCATGGCCTATTTGCGCCATCTGTTTGGCGCAACGCTGCGATGGGACAAAACGGCCCACCAGCATTTCCCGGCATCTTCAACGCGTATCGGTTGAATTCAGCCTTCGTCAAACAGGTTGGGCTGCGTGGTGGCTGCGACGCTTTTGGAAACGGATTTGGCTTTCGGCGCCTTTCCACCCTCTACCCATGCATCGACCCGGCCATCAGCGAAGTGGATGAGCACTTTGCCTGCTGCAGTAGCATCTCCGGTACTGCAGATCGATTTCGTACCATCGGCGTTGGTGACGCGCGCGAAGCCCCTGCCCAGCGGCGCTTCGGGATGCAATGATTTGAGCAGGCGGTCCAATCCGGCAAGTTTCGATTGCCGCTCTGCCATTTGCCGTTCGACCAAAGCGGTCGGCAAGCGCACCGCCTGCAGCCGTTCTGCCGACATGCCCAACCTGCGCTGCAACATCGCCGGGGAAATCCGTCCGCCAATCCCTGCAAAAGCCACGCGGGCAAGGTCCGCCCGCTTTTCGAGGCCACGCCTTAACCGGTCACCGAGATCATCGGCCCGCTGCTGACGGGCGCCGACGATATCAGCAAGCTTTGGTAACAGACGCACTTGCGCCGAAAGCCGCTCACTCGCGCGTTCGACAAAACGTCGCAGCGCGCCGGTCAGTCGCAAGTCGGCCTGCCCCATCTGCTGGGCCAGATCAAGCCGCACCGGCACCGCCATTTCGGCCGCCGCTGTTGGCGTAGGTGCCCGCCGGTCTGCAGCAAAATCACAAAGCGTGGTATCAGTTTCATGCCCGACAGCGGAAATGACCGGAATCGAGCATTCGGCCACGGCACGAACCACCACTTCCTCGTTGAACGCCCACAGGTCCTCGATCGAGCCACCCCCGCGTGCAACGATCACCAGATCAGGGCGGGCGACCGGTCCATCGACCGGCATTGCCGAAAAACCGCGCACCGCAGCCGCAATCTGTGCCGCCGCGCCATCGCCCTGCACCATGACTGGCCAAAGTATGACATGGCTGGGAAAACGGTCCTCCAACCGGTGCATCATGTCGCGGATCACGGCACCGGTGGGCGAAGTAACGATCCCGATGGTCTTGGGCAGATAGGGTATCGCCCGTTTACGTGCGCCATCGAATACGCCCTCGGCCGCCAGCCGCGCCTTCAGCTTTTCGAAGAGCAGCATCAGCGCGCCCTCTCCGGCAAGTTCGAGCCGATCGGCAACAATCTGGTAACTCGAACGTCCGGGATAGGTGGTAAGCTTGCCCGTCGCGATGACTTCCAACCCGTCCTCGGGGGCAAAGGGCAGACGCGCGGCATTGCCCTTCCACATCACGCCATCAAGCTTGGCATCGGCATCTTTCAGGCCGAAATAGAGATGGCCCGAAGCGGCACGCTTGAAACCCGAAAGTTCGCCTCGCACACGCACATGGCCAAAGCGATCCTCAACCGTGCGCTTCAATGCATTCGAAATTTCGGAAACCGACAAGGCAGGGGCATTGCTGCCTGCCTTTGCCTCAGCTAACAGCCGCGCATTGCCTTCGTCATCGGGAATTGGGGAGTCCATCGCTTGAATATCTTGCTTATCGGTTCGGGTGGACGCGAACATGCGCTGGCGTGGCGGCTTTCGCAATCACCGAGTTGCGAAAAATTGTTCGCAAGCCCGGGAAACCCCGGAATAGCTGAGTGCGCCGAATGCGTAGCGATTGACGTGGGCGACCATGCCGCAGTTGTGGCTTTCTGCAAGGAGCATGGCGTCAGCTTTGTCGTGGTCGGTCCCGAAGCGCCGCTGGTCGATGGTCTTGGCGATAGCCTTCGCGCGGTCGGTATCAAGGTGTTCGGCCCCAATGCGAATGCAGCGGTCCTTGAAGGTTCAAAGGGCTTTGTGAAGGATTTGTGCGCAAGGGAAAACATCCCGACCGCCGCTTATGCGCGCCACAAGGACAAGGCAGCGGCCCTCGCAGACCTTGCCCGCTTTGGCCTGCCGGTTGTCATCAAGGCCGACGGCCTCGCCGCCGGCAAGGGCGTGATCATCGCAGAGACTGAGAAAGAGGCACGCGACGCGATCGAACATATGTTCGGCGGGGGGTTTGGCGATGCCGGTGCCGAGGTGGTCATCGAGGAATTTATGACCGGCGAAGAGGTGAGCTTCTTTGCGATCAGCGATGGCCAGAATGTCGTGCCGTTCGGTTCCGCGCAAGACCACAAACGGGTCGGCGATGGCGATACCGGCCCCAATACCGGGGGCATGGGGGCTTATTCGCCCGCTCCGGTATTCACACCGGCACTTGAGGCAGAGGTGATGGAACGCATCATCCAACCCACAGTTTCAGCGATGGCACGTGACGGGCGACTTTATAACGGTGTTTTCTTCGCCGGGTTGATGCTGACCGATCAGGGCCCAAAGCTGATCGAATATAACTGCCGTTTTGGGGACCCTGAATGCCAGGTGCTGATGATGCGGTTCGAGGGCGATCTGGTAGCGCTTTTGCTGGCCGCTGCCAGTGAAGGCGGATTGGCCGGAGCAGCGCGCCCGAATTTGTCCGATGGTTATGCGCTGACGGTTGTTATGGCTGCCAACGGCTATCCGGATACTCCTGAAAAAGGCGGCGCAATTGACATCGGTGCAATCGGTGATGCCCGTATTTTCCATGCCGGAACCGCGATCAACAACGGTCAATTGGTGGCCAATGGTGGCCGTGTCCTGAACGTGGCAGCGAGGGGGGCGACAGTCACAGAGGCGCAAGAACGAGCCTATGCCGCAGTCGATGCCATCGACTTTCGAACCGGTTTCTGCCGTCGCGATATTGGCTGGCGCGAGGTTGCCCGGGAAAAAGCAGCAGGCTGAAGTAGATGCGACGAATATGGTTTATGCGGGGCACTGGACAGCGCCACTGCGCGGATTAGATTGCGGCTCGCAAGAATCACATCAGCCATGAGCTGTAGGGGGAGTCCAAAATGGAATCGAGCGCACTCATTCTGTTGATCATCGTGGTGGCGGCCCTCGCCATCCTGTTTTTCGCCTGGCCACGCAAAAAGGCGGAGCCGCCCAAAGAAGCGCCGAAGATCGAGGCGCCGACGCAGCCCGTAACGCCACCGGTCGCTCCCAAAGCGGTCGAGCCCGAGCCGGTGAAAGCGGCAGCTGTGCCGTTGATGGAAACGGCCCCGGCCAAGGCCAAGACACCGGCCAAAGCCAAGGCTCCCGCAAAAGCGAAAGCGCCAACGGCGAAGAAGACGGCAGCGAAGGTTGAAGCCAAGGCGCCCGTCGCCAAAAAGGCTCCAGCCAAGACCGCCAAAGCCGAACCTAAAAAAGCTGCTCCTGCAGCTAACGCAAAAGCAGCACCCAAGGCTGAGGCCAAAGCCAAGGCGGCGGCCCCTGCAAAGGCCAAGGCGGCCGCAGCACCTGCTGCAAAGAAAGCCGCAGCACCCAAGGCAGCGGCTCCTGTCGCGAAGGCAGAACCCAAGGCCAAGCCCGCACCAAAGCCCAAGGCAGCCAAACCGGCTGCGGCACCCGCAATCCCGGACAATATCGAATTGCTCAAAGGCGTCGGCCCCAAACTGGTGGTTCAGCTCAAATCGCTGGGAATCACCAGCCTGCAGCAAATTGCTAGCTGGAGCGCAGCGGACATCGCCGAAATCGATTCCAAGCTGGGTGTGTTTGCCGGCCGCCCGAACCGCGACAATTGGGTAGATCAAGCCAAGCTATTGGTAGCAGGCGACGTCGCCGGTTTCGAAAAGAAATATGGTGCCCTCGGCAGCGAAATAACCAAGGGGTGATGGCAGCCGCCAAAGCGGCACATCAGAGCGGAAAAGGCGGGGTCAATCGACACCCGCCTTTTTACTATCAGCCCGGACGATAGCGCCGTTTGGCATTCTTCACCGCATCGGCCCATTCGAAATGCACCGGCTTGAACTTGCCTGCGACATAGAGCTTCATTTGGTCGGTGTAATGTGGTGATTCCGGCCGGTTGGTGGCGGCACCATAGGGCTGGATCGATTCCGAAATAACCTTGCCCGCCTTGTCCCAGCGCACCAGCATGATGAAACTGTCGCCGTGGCGGACGCGCATCTTGCCATCAGCCTGCTCGCCGTCCCACATCGTGGTTGCACGCAGCGTATCGGTGCCGCCAAGCATCGGCAGGTCAACCTTGCCACGGCGCAAACGCTGTATATCGCCCAGCGCCGGATCGAGCCGACCGAAACGCTCGGTAAACTCTTCCACCGTTTTCTGCAGGGTTTCCTGCGGATTGGGCAACGGATCATTCCGCCAGTTGGCGCGCGCTGCATGGCGGATCAGTCGTTCGGCTATTGCGTCCGCCTCGCCCTTGCCATCGCTCGACCAATCCCATTCGCGCAGCAATTTCTGCGCCTCTGCAATCTTTGCATCGCCCTTGGCATCAACTGCCAGCAGGCTGTCCATCCAAGGTTTGACCCAGCTCGATTTGGCGTAGCGGGTATCCATCTTGATCGCGAGCAGCTCCTGCGGGGTGATCGATGTGTCGTTCATCATCAGGCCAGTGCCCATCAACCCCCGATTGGTCATGCCTAATTCGATGCCGAGATAGGGTGACTGCGTCTTCGGATCGATTTCAGATCCCGGGCCCGCAGCCAGAAAAGGCGTATTGTTTGCATTTTGCACAAAACCGGATGCCGGGCTGACCACTTTGGGGAAGCGGTCAAACGAAACTGGGCCTTTCCAGACCGGCGCTGACGTATCGCCCGGCAGGATCTTGGTGTAATCGAAACCGGCCTTTCTGTCGGGGAACAGCGCGTTGTAGATATAAGCGATCCGGCCGGTCTTGTCGGCATAGATGAAGTTGGTGCCGGTGATGCCCCCGGTCGACATCGATTTGGTCCATTCCTCCCAACTGGTTGCCTTGGTGTTGCGATAATATTGCTCTACCGCCTTCACATTATCGATCCCGGCATAGCGGATGGCGAACGCGCCCTTGTCGTTCTTGATCACCGGGCCGTGCACCGAACGATAGATGGTCTGCGGGATCGGCACGGTGAACCAGCCGAATTTCACCGGCAGCCAGATACGCTTTTCCTCAAGCGGCAGCCATTTACCGTCATAGCGATACTGGTCGCCCGCTTCGTTGAGCACCAGCTGATAGATATCGACCAGATCGGGCCGGTTGACCGTATTGGTCCAGCCGAGGTGGCGATTGTGACCAAGCAGCACGAACGGCGAGCCCGGAAATAGTGCCCCCGCCATATCCAGTCCTTCGCCCGAATGGGTCACAGCCTCATACCATGCAACATGCCCTTCGAGCGGCTGGTGCGAATTTGAAATCAACCAGGTCTTGCCATCCGCCATCCGGCTCGGTGCCACCGCCCAGGCATTGGAGCCGTTCATTTCGGGATCACGCCCAATCGGCGTCATCGCCGCTGCGCTTTCATTGGGGGGTGGCTTCCCTTCGACCAGCGTCGAAATGTAATTGTCGAGCCCGTAAAAGAAGGGTGCGCGCAACACGAACCCTGCGACAATATCCTTACCGTTCACCGGGAATAGGTTGGAGAGCCTGACTTCCTCGGGATGCTTTTCCGCATAGGCATTGAGGCCAGCGGCATAACCAT
>DASUDM010000202.1:0-2489 GCA_036275575.1 Sphingorhabdus sp.
AACCATCTCTTCAAAGCTGCCGATGTCCTTGGTTCGTACCGCGAAAGCGCCCCAGAGGAGTCCCAGCCTGCGTGCGGTTGCCTGGCTTGCGGTGAGCACCAGCAGCGGCACCGAAGGCCGCTCGCGCGAGATTCGGCGTGCGGTCGACCCTGACGAAGTGAAGCACACGATAGCGCTGGTTTCGACCGTATCGGCGATACGCCCGCTCGCCTCTGCCAGCGCGTCTGCGGTTGTGGCATCGGCGGGGGTTTCGGTGAAGTGGATGCGTTTGAAGAAATCAGGGTCGCTTTCAACCTGCTGGGCGATACGGTCCATGATCGAGACTGCCTCGATCGGCCAAGCGCCAGCGGCCGTTTCGGCTGATAGCATGACCGCATCTGCCCCGTCGTAGATTGCGGTCGCAACATCCGACACTTCGGCGCGTGTCGGCGTCGGCGCGACGATCATCGATTCGAGCATCTGCGTTGCAACGACCACGGGCTTGCCCATCTGGCGGGCTGTCGAGACGATTTTCTTTTGCAGCGGCGGTACCTGTTCGGGCGGCAGTTCGACTCCCAGATCGCCGCGCGCCACCATAACCCCGTCGGCAAGTTCGAGGATTTCTTCCAGCCGGTGGATAGCCGCCGGCTTTTCAATCTTGGCGAGCAGAGCCGCCTTTCCGCCGATCAGCTTCTTGCCCTCGGCTACGTCTTCGGGGCGCTGCACGAACGACATGGCGACCCAATCGACACCCTGTTCGAGAGCGAAAGCGAGGTCCGAGCGATCCTTGTCGGTCAGTGCCGCGATCGGGACGACGACGTCGGGCACATTCAGGCCCTTGCGGTCGGAAAGCATCCCGCCCACCTCGACGCTGGTATCGATATGGTCGGGGCTGATATCGGTTACCCGAAGTACCACCTTGCCATCGTCGAGCAACAGGCGGGTGCCGATTTCGAGCGCCGCAAAGATTTCGGGATGCGGCAGGTGCACGCGCGAAGCATCACCTGCCTTTTTGTTGGTATCGAGACGAAACGGTTCGCCGGTTTTCAGCTCGACCTTGCCGTTGGCGAAAGTGCCCACGCGCAGCTTCGGCCCCTGCAGGTCGACAAGGATCGTTGTCGGGCGGTTGTAGGATTTTTCGAGCGCGCGAATATTGGCGATCAGTTGCGCCTTTTCGGCCTGTTCGCCATGGCTCATATTGACGCGGAAGGCATCTGCCCCTGCGCGGAACAGTTTTTCGATCATTTCCGGTGTGTCGCTCGCGGGACCCAATGTCGCGAGGATACGGACCTTGCGCATGCGCGGCTTGTGATATTGCATCTGGGAAGGCTCTTTCGCGCTCTGGATTTTGTCTCTCGTGCCTCCCATAACGGTCTGGAGCGATTAGGCAAAGGGAGCATAGCTATGCAGACAGACAAGCAAATCAGCGATGCGGCGGCGGCGGTGGCATTCCGGCGGTTGGTCGCGCATCTGCAACACCGCCATGATGCCGAGAATATCGACCTGATGGGGCTCGCCGGTTTCTGCCGTAACTGCCTCGCCGATTGGGTGATGGAGGCGCAGCCGGAGCTTTCAAAGGAAGAAGCGCGAACGCTTATCCACGGCATGCCGCCTGCTGAATGGAAGGCCAAGTACCAATCGGAAGCCACCCCTGAACAGCTTGCGCGGATGCAGGAAAGCATGGCCAAGAATGCGCCGAGCCATTAAGCGGGGCGCATCCTGATTCGGGCCGCAACCGGCCCAACAACCAACCGGAGAATATCATGTCCGAAGGCAATATCGCCGCTGACCAGTTGCGCCTTTTCATCGAACGCATCGAGCGTCTCGAGGAAGAGAAAAAGGGCATCGCCGACGATATTCGCGACGTTTACAGCGAAGCGAAAAGCCAGGGCTATGACACCAAAATCATGCGCCAGATCGTTCGCCTGCGCAAAATGGAAACCCATGACCGACAGGAAATGGAAGCAATTTTGGAGACTTACAAGGCAGCGCTCGGTCTGGCATAAAGGAGGCTCCAAGGAAGGAGTCTCCCATGCTGATGACCACTACTGCCACCATCGAAGGCCGCCCCGTTGCCCAATATCTGGGTGTCGTAACCGGCGAAGTCATTGTCGGTGCTAATATTTTCAAGGATCTGTTCGCGAGCGTTCGCGATATCGTTGGCGGGCGATCGGGGGCTTATGAAAATTCGCTGCGCGATGCCCGCGAAACCGCGCTCAAGGAACTGGCGGATGAAGCCCGCGCCCTCGGCGCAGACGGCGTGATCGGCATCGACCTCGATTATGAAGTGCTTGGTGCACAAGGTTCGATGCTGATGGTCAGCGCTAGCGGAACCGCAGTCAAACTCGGGTAATCCACATGGCTTGCCGAAGGCGCGTTTCCTGATGTAAGGGCGCGCCTTCACATCACCTTCAGCCAACAAAGAAGAGAGCCATGGCAGGCCATAGCAAATTCAAGAACATCATGCACCGCAAGGGCGCGCAGGATAAGAAGCGCTCGGCGATGTTTTC
>DASUDM010000203.1:0-4402 GCA_036275575.1 Sphingorhabdus sp.
GCACCGACCGGCTTATGTTTCTGGATCATCGACAGCTGGATATCGCCGGTCCCCGGCGGCATATCGACCACGATCTCGCGGACATCACCCCAATGCGCATCGACGAGCTGCGACAGCGCCTGTCCTGCCATCGGCCCGCGCCAGGCAATGGGCTGCCCGGGAGCTGCCAATTGGCCCATCGACAGGAAGGGCACGCCGCCCGCACCTGGCGTCGGGTACATTTTCTTGCCTTCTGCTTCAGGCTTCACACCCTCAACGCCCAACAGGCGGGTTTGCGAAGGGCCATAAATATCTGCATCGACCAAGCCAGCAGCCCGACCGGCCCTGCGCAATGCGACAGCAAGGTTGGCCGATAGAGTTGATTTGCCCACCCCGCCTTTGCCGCTAGCCACTGCGATCAGTTTCGGGACTATCCGTTCGGCGGTTTGCAGCAATCGCAACGGCCTATCCGGGGCGATCGATGCGACGGCAGTTTTTATTTTGTCGGATAGCGCGTCGCGCGCAGCATCATCGAGACCGGCAACATCGACGATCATCGAAACTGTCCCGTCCTTTTCCCTGATCCCGCTTATCCGACCCTGCGAAACATCTGCAACGGCAGCCGTGATTTTGTCGATATCAACCATGGGAATTGCGAATAGAATCAGATTGTCTGGAATGACACTGTTTTTCTTGAAACAGCGTACCTATATGTCGGCCATGATGCAAAATGAGGATGTTGGAGCGCCCAAGGCGTTGCATAATGAGAGCAAGGGTCCGTGGGACCTCCCCGGTTCCGGCGATAGCGGCAAACCATCTGGCGGAAAGGCTGCAAAGCCTTCCTCTGGGGGTAGTGAGGGCGAGCCGAAGCCGGCAAATCCATGGGAACCACAGGGCACTACCAGCGGGCGGCCGCGCGGCCCATCGCTTGAAGAGCTGTTCCGCCGCCCCGGTGGCGGAAAGGGCGGCGGTTTCGGAGGGCTTCCTCCGCGTGCGGATGGCAAAAGCTGGTGGCCGGTCATCATCGGCGCGCTGTTCGCAATCTGGCTGATCTGGACGAGCATGCACCGGATTGGCCCAGAGCAAGAGGGCGTGGTCACAACCTTTGGCAGTTATTCGCGCACAGCGGATTCAGGCATCACCTTTACCTGGCCGGCACCGATCCAAACCTTGGAAAAAGTTGACACGGCGCAGATCCGTACAACCTCTATCGGCTCGGCGCGGGCGAACAGCGAAAATCTTGTCCTGACGCGCGACCAGAATTTGGTCGACATGGCTTATGACATCCGCTGGTCGATCCGCGATCCCGAACTGTTCCTGTTCCAGCTCGACGATCCCGAGCGCAGCGTCAGCGAAGTCGCCGAAAGCGCAATGCGCGCGGCGGTTGCGAATTTCGACCTCATCCAGGTCATCGGCGGTGGCCGTTCGGAAATCGAGGCTCAAGTGCGCCAGCGCATGCAGGCAATCCTCGACGAGTATCGCGCTGGTGTGATGATCCAGAGCATTTCGATCCGCGAATCCGATCCACCGGCAGAGGTCAATGATGCCTTCCGCGAAGTGAACGCAGCGCAGCAGCGCCGCGAAAGCTATCTCAACGAGGCACGCGCTTATGCTAGCCGCGTCACCGAGCTCGCTCGGGGTGAAACCGCAGAGTTCGACAAGATTTACGAGCAGTATCGCACCGCGCCGGAGGTAACCCGCCGTCGTCTCTATTATGAAACCATGGAACAGATACTCGGCAAGGTGGACAAGACGATTGTCGAGACCGGCAATGTAACGCCCTATCTGCCGCTGCCCGAAATCCAGCGCCGCGCTGCCGGTGCGCAGGGTGAAACCGTAACCGTGACGGGGAAGAAGCAATGAGCCGCGCCTTGACGAAAAATCCCATGGCGCTGACTGTAGGCGCATTGGCCGCGCTGGTTGTTGCTGGCATGTCGGTCTCGGTTGTTCCGGAAACCAAGCAGGCGATCATCAGCACCTATGGCCAGCCGCTTCGCGTGGTGAATGGCTACAAGCCAAAGCAACAGTTCGGCGAGCGTTTCACTGGCCTTGCGTTCCGGATCCCGTTGGTCGAGCAGATCCAGTTCATCGACAAGCGCGTGCTGAGCGTCGAAATGGAGCGGCAGGAAGTGCTGTCGACGGACCAGCTGCGCCTGCAGGTCGATGCCTTTGCCCGCTTCCGCGTTACCCGCCCGATCCTGATGTACAAGACGATCCGTACCGAGGAACGGCTGCGCGACCAGTTGCGCACGATATTGGGTTCATCGCTACGCAATGAACTGGGCCGTCGTTCTTTCGCGACAATGTTGAGCCCGGAACGCGGTGAAGTGATGGAAAATGTGCAGCGCGCATTGAACCGAGAAGCACGCAAATATGGTGCAGAAATCATCGACGTCCGCATCAAGCGGGCTGACCTGCCTGACGGCGCTCCGCTGAAATCCGCATTCCAGCGGATGCAGAGCGCGCGGCAGCAGGAAGCGATCGCGATCGATGCAGAAGGCCAGAAAGAAGCGCAGATCATCCGCGCCAATGCCGAGGCAGAAGCCGCGCGCATTTACGCGGAAAGCTATAACAAGGATCCGGATTTCTACGACTTCTATCGTTCGATGCAGTCGTATCGCCGCACCTTCCTTCAGGATGGCCAGAACGGCAATGGCAACACCAATATCGTGCTGTCGCCAAACAACGATTATCTGCGCAATTTCCGCGAAGGGCGCTAAGGTATCGGCGATGGAATTGTCGTTTGTCGAACGCAATCGGCGCTTTGCCAAGCGAGAGACAGCTGCAGGAATTCGTTCAATCGGCGTTCATTTTTTTGCCGCAAGGACGATGGAGTTTTGATGCCGGCTGTGCCGGTGTGATTTGAACGAGAGGAATGACTATCGTGCGTTACGCTTATGGAGTGACTGCTCTGCTTCTGCTTTCGGGCAGCGCCTTTGCGCTTTCGACAGGCAATCCCGGCCCCGCTGGCGCGATGCAGGGCCCGGTGACCATCGCCCAGTCCGGCCTCGCGCCTCGCGGCGCTCCGGCCAGCTTTGCCGACCTTGCCGCGCAACTTCAGCCTGCGGTCGTGAATATCGCGACCAAGCAAAAGGTTCAGGTCGCGACCAGCTTCAACCCCTTTACCGGCGAACGCCGCCCGGTGACTCAGGAACAGCAAAGCGGTGGCTCGGGCTTTTTCATCAGCGCTGACGGCCTGATCGTCACAAACAACCATGTGGTGGCCGGTGGCCCACGCGGGGATGCGGTTGATGAAGTTACGGTGACGCTGTTCGATGGGCGCGAATTCAAGGCTGAAATCCTTGGTCGCGATGCGACCTCCGACCTTGCATTGCTCAAGGTGAACGTAACCGGCGTCCCCTATGTCGAAATGGAGACATCGGAGAATAATCGCGTCGGCGATTGGGTGATCGCTATCGGCAATCCGCTCGGCCTTGGCAGCACGGTGACAGCAGGCATTATTTCCGCGCTTCAGCGCAATATCGGCGCTGGCGGTGCTTATGATCGATTCATCCAGACCGATACTGCAATCAACCCCGGCAATTCGGGCGGCCCGCTATTCAATCTGCAAGGCAAAGTTATCGGTATCAACAACCGGCTGATTTCCCCTGTTGGGGCCAATATCGGTGTCGGTTTTGCCATTCCGGCTGAAGAGGCCATTCCGGTTATCGACTCGTTGCGCAAGGGCGTTCGCCCCGAACGCGGTTACCTCGGCATCGGTATCCAGCCGGTTGGGGCCGATATGGCTGACGCGCTCGGCATCGACAAGAACAAGGGTGAATTCGTCACCCGCATCGTCCAAGGCGAAGCGGCCGACAAGGCAGGCCTGAAGGAAGGCGACATCGTCCTCAAGGTCAATGGCCGCGATGTGACGCCGGACGATACGCTCTCCTACATCGTTGCTAATATCAAGCCGGGAACCAAGATACCGCTCGATATCTTGCGTGAAGGCAAGCCGATGCGCATCACCGCCACCGTTGGCACCCGCCCAAGCGAGGAAAAGCTGGCGCAAAGCACGTTCGATCCTGATGAGAACAAGGATTTCGACCAGCAGGGTGACAATGCCGATAGCAAGACAATTCGCGATGCGCTTGGCGTCAGCGTTATCGCGCTCGACCCCGAAATTGCCCGCCAACTGGGCATGGGAGCCGATGTCAAAGGCGTAGTCGTCGACATCGCCGGTTCGGGCAGCGCTGCGCAGGCAGGAATTCGCCGGGGTGACGTGCTTGTGTCGGTGAACTACAAGCCTGTCACCAACAGCAGCCAGCTTGCAGCAGCCATTGCCGAAGCGAAGAAAGCTGGCCGAAACGCGGTGTTGCTGGGCGTGAAACGTCGTGGTGCAGCAACGCAATATGCAACCGTACGTATTGACGGCTGATCCCGCTACCAACTGATCCAAAGGGGTGTTAGTGAGCGTCATATG
>DASUDM010000204.1:0-6727 GCA_036275575.1 Sphingorhabdus sp.
GTGGCTATCTGTGCTGTTCTACCCCGCGCTGTATATCGGTACGCGGCTCGGTGAACTCGCCTTCGGCAAGGTCAGCGAGCCGGTATGGCGCACGCTCGTCGGGATTATCCTTGGTGTGGCGGGTGTGGCAGCCGTGGTGCGCTTGCTGAACTAGCCGAATTTCCGGGCAATCCAGCCGCTGCACAGCTCGACAGCCTTGGGCAGCAATTCCGGCCGCTCGATATAATAATGGTCTGCTCCCGCAACATCGGCATATTCCTTGTCGGCATGGCCGACCGCTTCAAACAAGCGCTGGGCATGGCTCGGCGTGCAGGCGAGATCGGCGGTGTTGTTGATCACCAGCACGGGGCAGCTGATCCGCGCCGCATTGCCTAGGCCGGTCGCATTGGTATCGTCATAGCTCCATTGCGACAGCCAGCTGCGCAGCGTTGAAAAACGCGCAAGGCCCACCGGCCCGTCATTCGCGACCTTGGGCACGCCCAGATAGCATTCATAAGGCCGCCGGTCCGATGGGTCCTGCGAGGGATCGGTCCAGCGCACATCGGCCATCGTGCCATGGACGACGAAAGCACGCTCGGCATTGGGGGTGTCGCTCGCACGGATTGCGGCCAGCTCCTCCTTGACCCATGCCGTGATGCGCCGGTTGCGCGCAATCTGTGCGGTGCGGAAGCGCGCTACAAAAGCTTGCGAATAGGGGGCCTTGTTCGGATTCGCGGGGTCATAGATGTTAAGTTCGGGATCACGCTCAAATGGCTTGTTCTCGTCAAGGATTGAAGGGTCGATCCACTCGGTCAACGTCATCGCGCGGCTGATATGCGCAGCGAGCAACATGATGCCATCGACCTTGGGCATTTCGATCGCCGTCAGATCATAGGCGTCGCCTGCGGGAGTGTGCGTGATTGTCGGGTTCTCCGCCTGATCCTGATAAAAAAGCGACATCGATCCGCCGCCCGACCAGCCACCCAGAATGAACTGTTCATAGCCCAGCCTGTCCCGCGCATGCCGAAGCGCGGCGGCCAAATCGCTGATGCACTTCTCCATCACCAGCGCGGTGTCATTCCCGCGATAGCGCGGGTTCACATAGAGAACATGGTGCCCGCCATGCGCAAGCGCCGTCACCAGCGGCAGGAAGGAACCACCGCCAATCGGATGGGTAAAGACGATGGCGCGCTTTGAAGGCGCATCCTTTGGCGTGATCGCCATGCACTCTACGAAGACCGTGCCACCCGCGCCGCCATAAACGTCCTTGAAGGCAGACTCTTCCTGATAGACCACCGCATAGGGTGTGCGCACGATTTCCATTGCTTTGCTCCTCTTCCGTGGCAGATTGCTTGGCGGAAGAGGAAAGGCAAGTCTTATGGTTCAGCCCACAGGCATTCACCACATCGCGATCATGACTGGTGACATGAAAAAGCAGATCGAGTTTTTCTCGGATGTGCTTGGTACTCCGCTGGTGGCAATCTTCGACATGCATGGTGTCCCCGGCGGGATTCACGCTTTCCTGAAGCTTGATGGCGGATGCTATTTCTCGCTGGTGCAACTACCCGAGACGGCAGACATCCCGATCACCCTTGGCATCACCCATGCCGGAACCGGCGCAGGCAACAGTGCGCCCGGAACCATGCAACACCTGGCCTTTTACGTTAAAGACGAAGCACAGCTGGTCGCAATGCGTGACCGGATCCGTACCAAAGGCGTCAATGTGATCGGCCCGCTCAACCACGGGATGTGCAAATCGATCTATTTTGCCGGGCCCGAACAACTGACACTTGAAGTCGCTTGCCCCGGAATGCCGGTGACGGCAGATCGCTGGATCGATCCTTCGGTACTCGCGAAAGTCGGAATCACGAGCGAGGAGGCGCAAAGCTTTGCCAATCCCGATGGCTATGATGGCGAAGGCGGCGTGGTGAAGCAGCCCGACTACAATCCGGCCAAGCCACACATGGCTTATCCCGAGGACCGGTACAAAATGATGCTCGCAGTGCCCGACGAGGCGCTGGCCGCCATGTCTGAACATAGCGAGCCGCCCGTACCCGCTTGAAATAGGCTGGGCGCATCCCCAGTTGCATCGCTGCAACGCCCGTGCACAAAAGCAACAGGTAATGCGGCCAGCCCTTTATTTGTAACGATTTTGCCTGTAAGGGCGGCTCATCATCAATTTAAGGAGTAATTGCTATCGCTGCCCCAGTTCAACGGCGCATGTTAACGCCCCCGGTCAAGAGTGGACCGCGCTATAATGAGTTCATCCAGAGCGACAAGGTTCGCGTCATCGATGAAGAAGGCGAAAATCTGGGGGTGATGTACACCCGCGAAGCAATTGCACAGGCCGCCGAAGTAGGCCTCGACCTCGTCGAAGTATCCCCCAATGCCGACCCGCCGGTCTGCAAATTCCTCGACGTTGGCAAGTTCAAATATGAAGCCCAGAAGAAGGCCAATCTCGCCCGCAAGAGCCAGAAGACGCAAGAGATCAAGGAGATCAAGATGCGTCCGAACATCGACGATCATGACTATATGACGAAGATGAAGAAAATCGTCGAGTTCATCGGCGATGGCGACAAGGTGAAGGTGACGTTGCGATTCCGAGGTCGCGAGTTATCGCACCAGCAGCTCGGCATGGCCCTGCTGCAGCGCGTGGCGGAAGACATGGTCGAGACGGCCAAGGTAGAGGCCTATCCCCGCATGGAAGGCCGCCAGATGCTCATGGTGCTCGCGCCCAAATAAGGCGCGGGTTTCTTCACTCAAAAGATAGCTTCGCGGATCAACTCCGCACCAACCAAGATCATCAGCAAGTTGATCGCCAGATTGAATCGCGCTGGCGAAATCCTGCGAACAAGGATCACACCGGCAATCGTGCTGACAATAGCCAGCGGCATGAAAAAGGCGGTCAGCCATAGCGTTTCGGCATTGAACTGCCCTAGCGCCAAATAGGCCGGGACCTTCATATAGTTGATAGCCGCGAAGAAAATCGCCGAAGTCCCGATGAAGATGGTGTGCGGCAAATTCCGCGACAGTGCCCAGATCTGGAAGGGCGGCCCGCCTGCGTGCGCGACATGGCTGGTAAAGCCTGCAACCCCGCCCCAGAATGTGCCAACCCAGCCGGGCATTGCTGCTGCCCAGCCTGCTGTACCCAGGCGGCTTTCCATCATTCGGTAAGCTCCGAATGCAAAGGCGATCAAACCGACCAGGCCCTTCACCGCTTCGCTGGAAACCGAATTGGCAAACAGCCAGCCAAGAAAAATGCCGACCGCTGCTCCCGGTAACATCTGCCAAAGCACTGCGCGATCATATTCCTTGCGGAATGACCAGACGCTGACGACATCCTGCACCATCAGGATCGGCAGCAGCATAGCCGCGCCCTGTACCGGATCCATGACCAGCGCGATGAGCGGCATCGACGCTGCACCCAAACCGGCAAAGCCTCCCTTGGCCAGACCAACGAGCAGGATTGCCAATCCGGCCACCAGCCAGAAAATGGGGTCGGTGGGAATATTCAACGGACGGTTTGTCTGCGCCGCAGGGCAAGCAGATAGATTACGGTCGCTGCCGCGGCGAAGAAGAACCATTGCATCGCGTAAGACAGATGATTGTTGGTTACATTTCTGGGATCGGGCTGAGCAACCGCGCGCATGCCTTCAACTGGTTCATCAGCCACAATCATCGGAAGGGGAACGGGAATCACACCGAAAGTCCGCTCGATGATATTGTAACGGCTTGGTTCGGTTATGACAGTGCCGCTGACTATGCCGCCTTTCCAGGCAGGCTTCAGATCGGGTCGATCCGCAATTCCGATCGAAACCAATGCACCCGGACCTTCGGGCCCGGTGCTGCAATCAGCAATATATTGAAAGCCTGAACGCCCCTCGATATCGCGGCCCGAAACCGTTTGCCATTCAACCACCTCAAGGCAGTTCAGCTTCGACTTGCGAAACATTTCGGAATCGCGAACCGGAGCTGTGTCAGGAAAAGCGATGGGCGGCTTGGCTGCGTTTGCACTGTAAAGCGCAATCAATGCCTCTTTTTCAGCCTTGCGCTGCAACTGCCAGACGCCGAGAGCAATCATGGTCGCAACAGCCAAGCCAACCACGATCGTCGGAAGCACAGGCAGTTTCATTCTTTGTCGCCTTTCCCGGCCAGTTGCCCTTCGACGGCGCGATTGCGGTGCTCGGCAATCAGCAACATACCTTTGGATACGCGCAGCGACAGGATGACCAGGATGATCGTCAGCGGAATCCAGATTATTGCGTGAACCCAAAAGGGCGGATGCGCATAGATTTCCAGCACAACCGCAAAAATGATCACAATTGCGCCCAAGCCCATTGTCAGGAAGGCGGCCGGTCCATCACCAACGTTGAACGCCGAATAATCAAGGCCGCACTGGCTGCACCGTCCTGCAAATTTCGCGGGTCCGTTGAACAGTGTTTTCGCCCCGCATTCGGGGCAAAGGCCAAAAAGGGCAGCCTCGACCAAGCCGGGCTGCCCTTTTGTGGTTTGTGTTTCCGACATCGTCACAACCGGACGATGGTTATCAGTGGACCGGAGCGCCCCAGCCGCCCCAGACGTAGACGACGACGAAAAGGAACAACCAGACGACGTCGACGAAATGCCAGTACCATGCCGCAGCTTCGAAACCGAAATGCTGCTTCGGCGTGAAGTGGCCGGCATAAGCGCGGCCGAGGCAAACGATCAGGAAGATCGTACCGACGATAACGTGGAATCCATGGAAACCTGTCGCCATGAAGAAGGCCGATCCATAGTTCAGACCGGCGAAGGGGAACGGAGCGATCGAATATTCATAAGCCTGCACGCAGGAGAATATTACGCCGAGGATGATGGTCAGCCACAGGCCGTTAATCAGGCCCTTGCGGTCGCCATTGATCAACGAATGGTGCGCCCAGGTTACAGTGGTGCCTGAGCAGAGCAGGATCAGCGTGTTGAGCAAGGGCAGGCTGAACGCGTCGAATACCTGCATTCCCTTGGGCGGCCACTGCTTGAACGCCTCTGCGCCTTCCTGGCCAATCATGTTGGTCACAGTAAACGCATGCGTCGCGTGGTCGATTTCGAGCTGCAACGCCTTGGGGAAGAGCGAATAGTCGAACCAGGCCCAGAACCAGCCAACGAAGAACATGACTTCGGAAGCGATGAACAGGATCATGCCGTAACGCAGGTGCAACTGGACGACAGGTGTGTGGTCCCCTGCATGCGCTTCACGGATTACATCGGCCCACCAGGTCCAGAAAGTATAAAGCACGCCGATGAGGCCTGCGCCGAAAACAAGGCTGCCATAGCTGCCCAAAACCTTCGGCTGGAACATCATTACCATGCCGAAGAACATCACCAGTGCGGCAAAAGAGCCGACCAGCGGCGTAATGCTCGGCGGAAGAATATGATAATCGTGGTTTTTGGCACCGGCCATGGCTTGCTTCCCTATTCCCTAACCTGTTTCAGTTTTGCCCTTAGCTTCCATTACCCGCTTGGTCTACGGGGTAGAAGGTATAGCTGAGCGTAATTTCTTCGATATCCTTGGTATCCGGATCGGTCATGATCTTCGGATCGACATAATAAAGCACAGGCATGCGCACCTGCTGCTTTGGTTGCAATGTCTGTTCTGTGAAGCAGAAGCACTGAACCTTGTTGAAATATTTGCCGGCCTGTGCAGGGCTGACGTTGAACGTTGCCATGCCCTTGATTGGCTGGTCCGAGAGGTTTTCGGCAATGAACACCGTCATATCGCGCGCACCGATGCTGACCGTGTCAGTCGGACGCTCTGGCTTGAAGTTCCAAGGCAGGCCGCGCTGGTTGGCATCGAAACGCACGACGATGGTCTTGCTGACGGCCTGAACCGTTGCCGCTTGTGCTTCGCTGACGCGCATCGTCGTGCCGCCGAAACCCGTTACCTGACAGAAAATGCGGTAAAGCGGAACGGCCGCGAAACCGACACCGACCATCCCGATCGCCAATGCGCCAGCGAGCAAGCCGGTCTTCAGGTTTGATTTTTGTGTGGAAGCAACTGCAGTCATCCCCAAACTCCAACCTTTACGACGGTAATCGCGAAAAACAGGGCGCACAGGCCAAACAAAACGAACGCCATGGCTTTCGAACGGCCGGCCTGCCGTGCGCGCACGGCATTGCTTTCCTCAAGGCTGAGGTCGCCAACCTTGCGAGGTCCCATGTCGGCTGGCGGAGGCGTGACTTGATCGTTCATGCCAGCACCATGCGGTCAAGCGCCAAAGCGGCGAAAGCAATGAACAGATACAAGACCGAGAAAGCGAACAGGCGCTTTTCTGCCTTCATGTCGGAGGCATCAGAGGTTTCGCTGCGCCATGATGCGAAAGCGAGGACCAGGAACAGGGCGTTCAAAACCACAGCCGTCGCGCCATATATGATCCCGGTCATCCCGAGCAGCCAAGGTGCCACCGCTACCGCAGCCAGCACGAAGCTATATCCGAAAATCTGGTTCCGGGTCGCGCGCTGCCCGGCGACATTGGGCAGCATGGGAATACCGGCGGCGCCATAATCGGATTTCATGAACAGCGCGAGCGCCCAGAAATGCGGCGGCGTCCAGAAGAAGATCAGCGCAAACATTAATATGGGAAGGAGCGTCACATCGCCTGTTACCGCTGCCCAGCCAATCACCGGCGGAAAAGCCCCGGCGGCGCCGCCAATCACGATGTTCTGCGGCGTGTTCGGCTTCAGCCACATAGTGTAGACAACGGCGTAGAAGAAAATC
>DASUDM010000205.1:0-2379 GCA_036275575.1 Sphingorhabdus sp.
GTGCGCGATTGCAAAGGGCGGCGGCGCGCCGAAGCGTTTGTCGGGGGCATCGGCGAGCGCGGCGCGCGCTTCATCCTTCGTCACCCACATCGCGTCTTCAAGCTCGTTATAGTCGATGGTCAGCTGGTCGCCATCGGCATCGGCGACGCAGGCGATCATCAGCTGCGATCCACCAAAAGGCCAGGGCTGGCTGGTGACATAACGCACCGCGCCGCAGCTGATCCCCGCCTCTTCCATGATCTCACGCCGCACCGCTTCCTCGATGCTCTCACCGGGTTCGAGGAAACCGGCAAGCGCCGAATAATTGCCTTTGGGCCAAGCCGATTGCCGTCCGAGCAAAGCCTTGCCTTCATATTCGGCGATCATGATCACCACCGGATCGGTCCGTGGGAAATGTTCGGCATCGCAGGCAGTGCATTGGCGGCCCCAGCCAGCGCGGAACACCTTGGTCGATCCGCCGCAGCGACCGCAATATTTATGGTTGTTGTGCCAATCGATCAGGCTGCGCGCGGTGCCATAAATCGCAGCATCCTCGGCCGGTAGCATCGACAGCGCACGCCAGACGGCAGGCGATCGCGCCATTCCGCCAGCGCCTTCGACCAAGGGTACGAAATGCGGCTTGCCATTGGCAAGGCCGAGCAGGATCAGGTCGACCGAAACATCGACCTCTGCCATCGATATCCATTTGAGCCCGCCTTCGCTGGCAACCACGGGATCAAGCCCGTCGAGCCCTAGTACGCGTGCGCGCCAATCGTTGAGCGCGGCATTGAACGCCTCGACATCGTTGCGCAGCCTGTCTGCGCGGTCGAGCGGGGATCCGGTGAAGCCGGGGTTCATATCGCCTTCAACCTTGAAGGTCGGCAACAACCCATTTGCCGAAATCATCGTGGAAGCCATAAGCGTTGGACGGCATATATTGCACCATCCCGGTCGCGCGCACCTTGCGGCGCGGATCGACGAAGGCGATCGTACCCGCAGCGCCGCCCCAGCCGAACACGCCCTCAAAAGCGCCCTTGCCCACGCGCCCACCGGCGCCGAAGCCGGCACCATGTGCGTAGGTGCCATCTGTGCTGACGCCTGCTGGCAAAAGATCCGACATACCGAGCGCCACTGTTTCGGGAGCCATCACACGTACGCCGTCCAGCTCACCGCCACCCAGCAGCATTGCGAGGAAGCGATCATAGTCGCGTGTCGAACATACAAGGCCAGCACCGCCAAAGGCAAAAGCGGGCTTGTCGAGATAGATGCTCGACGCAGCGGGATCGATCGGGATCAAGGCCCCACCGAAAACAGCGTAGTTGGTGGTGAAGCGCTTCACCTCGGATTTGGGGACTTGGAAATAAGTGCTGGTCATCTTAAGCGGGTCGAACAGTCGCGCCTTGAGGAATGCCTCAAACTCCATCCCGCTGACCACTTCGATCAGGCGGCCCAGAAGGTCGAGGCTGATCGAATAGCTCCATTTGGTGCCCGGCTCCGCGATCAGCGGCAGTTTCGCGACGCGCTCGGCAAAGGTCTTGAGATCGGGGGTGGGCGCACCGGGTTCAAATCCGGGGATCGGCATGCGGCTGATCTGCCCCGGGGTGATGCCATTATCCATATAGGCCTTGAGCAGCGGCCCCTTGGTGATGATCGAATAGCCAAGCCCTGCCGTATGCGTCAGCAGGTGACGCAGCGTGATCTGGGTCTTCGCCGGGACCGAATCCATGCTGGTTTCGGGGCTGGTCAATACCCGCATCTGGGCAAATTCGGGCAGGAAATCAGCGATCGGCTGATCGAGCTTGATCTTGCCTTCGCCGACAAGGATCATCGCGGCCATGCCGGTGACGGGCTTGGTCATCGAATAAACGCGGAAGAGCGTATCCATATCGACCGGAGTTGGATCGCCAATGGCCAAAGTGCCGGCAGCAACCATTTCCGGAGCAGCGAGGCCCTGACCAACCGCCGCAACGACGCCCGCTGCCTTTTTGCCCGCGACATAGGATTCGACCTGCGACTTGAGCGTCGGATATTCCTGCGCGAGGAAACTCCATGCCGGGGTCGGTAGCATCGTCGCCATCGCACCCAGCCCGGCCATAGAAAGGAAACCGCGGCGGCTGGGATTCATCATTGCTGTCTGGATTTCCGACATGCTCACTCCTCTTGATCCTTATGTCTTGCTCTGATGGCAAGCTTGGCTGCTTTGCTGAATAAGGTCGGCAAACCGGCGCTGTCCAATCTTTTCAACGGCCACCATTCGCCATCGGGCAAGCAGCTTTCGTCGACCGGCGCTGCCGTAGCGGCAATCCGCAGGTTCAGGCTGAAATGGGTAAAGACATGGCTGACCCCCCCGTCCAGGGTGCGCCATTCCGCGGCAAAAGGAGGCTGCGAGTCGCCATCCTC
>DASUDM010000206.1:0-8103 GCA_036275575.1 Sphingorhabdus sp.
CGCGATGGGGCCCGTCGCCGAACTGATAGCCGACGATCTTCCGGCCGACGCCATTGTCAGCGACGTGGGCAGTTGCAAGCAAAGCGTGGCAGAGGCCCTGGCTGCAGCAATGCCGCAGGCGACCATCATCCCGGCGCATCCAGTTGCCGGCACCGAAAAAAGCGGCCCCGATGCCGGCTTTGCCACATTGTTCAAGGGCCGCTGGTGTATCCTCACCCCGCCCGCCGACGCGCCTGAGGCTGCGGTCGAGGCCCTCTCCAGCTTCTGGCAACGCCTTGGTGCCGATGTCGAAATCATGGATGCACGGCACCACGATTTGGTGCTCGCCGTTACCAGCCACCTGCCGCACCTGATTGCCTACACCATCGTTGGCACTGCCGATGATCTGGGCGAAGTGACGCAGAGCGAAGTGATCAAGTATTCCGCCGGTGGTTTTCGCGATTTCACCCGCATTGCTGCGTCCGATCCGGTGATGTGGCGCGACGTCTTCCTCAACAACAAGGAAGCCGTGCTCGAAATGCTGCAGCGTTTCAGCGAAGACCTGACCGCGCTGCAACGTGCCATCCGCTATGGCAAGGGCGACGAACTTGAGGCGCTCTTTGCCCGCACCCGCGATATCCGCCGTTCGATCGTCGAACAGGGCCAGGATGATGACGCACCCGATTTCGGGCGCAAGCATTGAGGCGGGCTACTAGCAGCCTTAATCGTTCAGGGCGTTGATGGCGGCATGCACCCGTGCTTCGATTTCTTCGCGCGGCAGGCCGGCGGGGATCGTCTTGCCGACTTTATAGGTCATGGTGCCGCTGTGCCACCAAGGCTTTCCCTTTGGCGTCAGTTTGCCGCTGTCGACGGCGATGGGAACCACCGGAAGCCCCAAAAGCTTGTAGAGACCCGCAAAACCTGATTGCAGAGGCGGCCGCTCCCCATGGGGAACGCGCGTGCCTTCGGGAAATATGACGATCGGGCGACCGTCGGCCTGCATTTGCCTTGCTTGTGTCAGCATTGCGCGTAACGCGCTCGCCCCAGCCTGCCTGTCCACGGGTATCATGCCATAGGCTTTGGCAGCTGGGCCCCAACCGGGAATGTCGAACAATTCGCGCTTGGTGATAACGGCAGGAAGGCGAAACATGCGCGGCATGTCGATCGTCTCGAACATCGCTTCATGCTTGATGGCAAACAACACGGGCTCGTCTGGCAGGTGGCCGTCGACTACTGTACGGATTCCCAGAAGCCAATGCGCACAGCGATGATGGAAACGGCTCCATCCATGCACCGATTTCCGCAGCAAGGGCGTTGAAACATAAGAACCAATCAGCGCGCTGATCACATAAGGCACAGAGCCCAGATAAAATACGAAGCCGAACAGCAGTGAGCGCAGGAGGAACATCTACCTCAGACGCCGGCAATTGCCGCCGCACCGCGCAGCCAATATTTGTTATACTCCCGGAACAGGATGTAGAAACTGGGCCGGGTGGGAACGGCATCGGCGATGATTTCCACATCGTCAGGCAACGCAATCCCCAGTTCCAGCAGCCCCCGGCGCATATGCCAGTCGTGCGTTACCACGCGCAACGTCTTGATTTTATTTCGGGCTACCCAACGTGCAGTTTCCAGCGCGTTAGAGCGGGTGTCGACCGCGCGAAAGCCAAGGTCGATGCAGCAATTGAACAGCTTCATTGGCCGTTTATACTCTGCCGCCAATTCCCCAGGTTTTACGTCAAGATCGACGCCGGAAATCAGCATCCGGCGGGCTTTGCGCTTTTCGAGTATTTCAAGTCCGCGATCGATGCGTTTTGGCCCGCCCGTCAGCACCACAATACCGTCGGTCTCGTCGAGGCCGGCAGGCTGCGGCAAGAAGATCGCAAACCACATGAAGCCGAGCATCCATATGAGCAGGATCGAAGAGAGGAAGCGTCTGATCATAGCATCTTCTTGAGCGTCGACAGCACCGTCCAGCGTGCCATCGCCATGGACAGAGCAGTAACCGCGAGCGGTATCAACAGCAAGAGCGGCCAACCATAAAGCGGAACCGATGCCCCCGAAAGCAATCCAGGTTCAAGCGCAGTTACCCTTTCACCGAGTAGCAGGATCACCGAAATGGCAAGAGCGAGGCCCAGCGCGCTGCCAAAAAGCGCGTCCAATGCCACCCTGCGCTGGAACAAACGCGCCACCTGCACGTCGGTGCCCCCCATCATATGGATGATCTCTATTGTTGCCTTGTGCGTGTTCAGCGCCCCGCGAACGGCAAGCGCAACGGTTGCCCCGGTCGCGAAAAGCAACAATAGGAGGATGGCCAGCGCGACCAGCAACAATGAACGCACAAGTTCAAACCACGGCTTTAGCCACTGGGCATTGCCATCGATCCGGATCGATGGTGCAGTGCTGGCAAGTGCTCGCCGAATGGCGGCAAGTTGATCGGCGTCGGGCACGCGCTTGAACTCAACGTCGATCAGCGCTGGCACAGGCACCTCGCTCTCTTCTGCGACCTCGCCGAGCCATGGTTCGAGAAGGGCGCGTGCCTCGCTCTCGGGAACGATGTTCACCGAATGGACATCCTGCCGCTTTCTCAGGCTTGCGGCCACCGCGCGTTGTTGTGCTATTCGCGCATCCGGATCATTTTCGAGTATCTGCACTGTCGCTTGCCGGGACAGCGCCATGCTGCCCTGATTGGCCGAGTGCGCCAGCGCCAGCGCCGCTGCAGCTGCAAGCAGCGACAGGAAAAGCATGATTGCCATCACCCAGGGCATTGGCCCCGTAAAGCGCCCATCTGGGATCAACTGGCGCTCGTGCGGATTTGCGGTGAAGGGAAGCTGCATGTTCGCCCCTAGTTTCGCAAGACCAGCGGCCGGGGCGGATGCCGGAGTGCGCCTGTAGGGTCGGATAACCGCCCTTTGTCGAGGCGCATCATTTGCGCACCTTCGATTTCCTGCAGTAAATGGATGTCGTGCGTTGCCACAACCACGGTGGTACCCAACCGGTTCAATGCGGCAAACAGCTTCAAAAGGCGCAGGGCCATGTCTGGATCGACATTTCCGGTCGGTTCGTCGGCGACCAGCATTTCCGGGCGACCGATCACCGCACGGGCAATCGCCACGCGCTGCTGTTCCCCGCCGGAAAGTGTCGCCGGTCGGGCAGAGGCGCGTTCGGTCAACCCGATCCAGTCCAGCATTTCGTTGACCGGCCCTTCAAGATCGCGTTCTGAAATTCCTGCAATGCGAAGCGGCAAGGCAATATTGTCAAACGCGCTCAAATGCGGGACCAGCCGGAAATCCTGGAAGACAACGCCGATACGCCGGCGGAATCCCGGCAGGCGCTTGCGCGGCATGGCCACCAGGTCTTCACCAAACATGCGGATTGCGCCGCGGCTGGGCCTGTGGGCGAGATAGAGTAACTTCAACAGCGAGGTTTTCCCGGCGCCCGATGCGCCGGTGAGGAAGTAAAAACTTCCAGGGTACAGCTTGAAACTGACATCGGTCAGCGTTTCCGCACCGGTGCCGTATCGCAGGCCCACATTGTCGAATTCGGCAACGCTTTGCATCGCGCAACCGCATTGCACATTAACCACAGCTTCGCAAAGCCTTGTTGCACGACAGGATGCCCGCACATGGCGATAAAACGCGTTCCGTCCACAGCATTATCGCCGGATAAGCTTGCATCCGCGAATCGCTGGTGTCTATGACTAAACCATGCTGCTCGTCTGCCCTGAATGTCGGACCCGCTATGTCGTTCCCGACAGCGCCATCGGCGCGAACGGGCGGCAAGTGCGCTGCGCCAGTTGCCGGCACAGCTGGTTCCAAGAGGGTGTGGCTGCCCCGCCTGCTCCCCCGGCACCTTCTATCGTTGCCCCGCCTGTTTCCGTGGCCGCCGCAGATTCCGCCATCGATCACGAAGAAGCAGCCACACCCCAGCCAGAAGGCACGCAAAACGAAGACGCGTCGACCGAGAATTTCGCCGCGCCTGGCTTTGCATCCTTTGCCGAAGAGCCGGAAGAGGAAGTCGCAGAAGCACCCGATTTGCCACCCCGCTTCCAGCAAAGCGCGCCAGCACCGCAACCGCAGCCCGTTGTCTACGCAGATCCGGAGCCGGTCGTCGAAGCGCGCAGCCAGTTTGCGCATGAGCCGCTTTTCCGCCCGCGGCGTAATCCGGCAAAACTCTGGACCTATGCCGCGGCTGTGTTTGCACTCGTGGTCGCGGGATTGGGCGTCGCCACCTGGTATTTTGGCTGGCTGGAAAACAGTTTCGGTACATCTGTCAGCGAGCCGGATCTGAAGATCGTGCTGCATGACAATCTGGAGCTGGGGCGCGATGCCGATGGCTCGCCCTATTTCATTGCCAGCGGATCAATCGTCAATCCAACCGCACAGACCCAGCGCGTGCCCGAATTGCTCGTGACCCTCAAGGATTCAAGCGGGCGCCCGGTATACAGCTGGACGATGAAAGCGCCCGTGCGAACATTGGCACCAGGAGCGAAGGCCGACTTTAGCCAGTTGCGGCGCGATGTGCCGCTTGCCGCTTCGCGGATAAGCGTAGGCTGGGCACTGGGCAGCTGATAAAGCCAGATCAGTAAAAGTCGATTTGCGGCCTGCCTTCGCGCTGGCTGATTTGGCGCTGCAGGGTCTTGTTCGGTCGTTCCGTGCTTGAGATACTGACGCGTTCCAATTGCACCACGGTGACGGTTGCGATTCCTATAGCCTCGACCCGAACGGAGGGTGCGGGCGGTGCAGGGTTGGCCACGGCGGCGGCGAAGGCGAATATCCATCCGGTCACAACCCGCTTTAACGATTTGTTAACCCTCGGGCACAAGCTGCAAAGAGGGTTAACGCAGCTATGCAGTCTGCCTAATTGCGTGAATCTGAAGCGGCAGCGGAAAATCGCCCCATTTCGCGACAGTATAGTGCTCAGACATTATCGTGCGTTTGCGGTTGCGTCCCCCAAAGCCATTTGCTAGGGGCGCGCTCCTACCTGTCAGGGCAAGTGCGGTCATGGCGGAATTGGTAGACGCGCAACGTTGAGGTCGTTGTGGCCGAAAGGCCGTGGAAGTTCGAGTCTTCTTGACCGCACCAGACAGACGGACATTGCAGTCCTGCCTGCATTCCCATAGTCCGAATAATGCCCAACTCTATAAGAGGTGCCCAAGATGTCGCGTGCCGCGACAACGCAGCACGCATCTGCTAATCAGTGAGGCTTGCTGCGCGCGGCGATGCGCAGGGTTGACAGAATCGATCGCAACGCGGCCGGTTGCACAGGTTTCGCGAGGACGCGGATTTCCTGTTCAGCAATCTCTTTGCTGGACGCTGCTTCGCTGTAACCGGTCATCAATATGGCAGGTGTTTGAGTACCCAGCATCTTCCGAACGGCAAGGATAGCATCGGTACCCAATTGCTGGTTGCCTAAATCATAATCTGCAATGATCACATCGGCGTTGTTCACCGAATCCGGGGGAACTGAATAGGCTTGGACATGGCAACCCCAATGGCGCAGCAAAGCTGCAGTTGCATCAAGGACATCGGTATCATCTTCAATCAAGATCACGTGGAAGTTGTGCAGCGGGCGCACCAAGTCACTCTTTGTCGGAGGTGAACTGGCGACTTTCTCGGAGCTACTCGGAATGTTCGATATCCGGGCTACAGTTCCCCTGTTCCGCTGCGACCTGACTTCAACCTTGTAGCCGGAAATTTCGGCCAGCCTGCTTACAATCGCCAGTCCCAGTCCAACCCCCTCGGCGTCGCGATCGCCCGATTCATGGGCGCGGTAAAATTCTTTGAAAATATGAGGCAGATGAACATCGGAGATCCCAATCCCCCGATCATGAATTTCGATGGCCACCATATCGCCACGATATCTTGGGCCGATCAGGACTTTGGCGCCGGGCGAATATTTGATCGCGTTCGATACAAGATTCTGGAGCATCATCGAGAGCAATGCAGGATCGCAATGCAGTTTCCGTTTTGTCGAGAGGTATCGGATTTCGACATTGTTCCAAAGGGTATATTGGTCGTTTTGTTGAACTATATCAGCAAGCAACTGCTGCAGCTCGATCGTTTCCGCATTGACCTCAACCGTTCCGCTATCAATGCGGGAGATATCGAGCAGCGAGTTGAACAGCCTCGAAACAGATCCCAGCGCGCGCTCGATCCGATCGAGCAAATTGTTACGCGCATCTTCCCCTTTTGTTGTCCGCAATATGTCGAGATAATATCCAACCGAATGAATGGGCTGCCGCAGGTCATGGCTTGCTTGCGCCAGAAAACGGCTCTTTGCCTGCATGGCATCGAACGCCGTCGCGCGTGCCATGGATAAGTGGCGCAATACTACGATCGAGTAAGTGGATAGGATCAGAAAGCATACTGCGAAGGTAAGGATCACATCGAACCGGGTTTGCCAGAACGGGCTTACACTGAACAAGATAACCAAAGACAACTGCGCAAAAAAAGGCGCGAAAAGCAAATTGTGCCGCCCGAAACGCATCGCGTTTCCGACCGCAACCCATAAGATCATGGCGAAGAATATCATCATCGGTGCTTCGCCCACCAACAATATCATGGTCAGGGCAAAAATGTCGCTCGCCATCGCGAATGTCTGACGCAGGTTTGAGTAGGTTGGAAATTTCTTGATAATTGCGAGCAGCGCCACGCTGAAAATCACATAGCCCGAGCAAATCAGGAACAAGCGGATTGCCGCGTCGTCGCTCAGCGGCAAAATCAGATAATATTTGTCCGCCGGACCAGAAACGATTGATCCGCCTACGATCCAACGCAAGGCTATGTAGAAAGCAGAGGCGAACGTCATCCAAACGCGGATTTTCGCTTGGCTCAGCTCGGCACGCTGCTCGTCAAAGACCCCAGGCAGCTTGGTTAGCCTGAGCGATGGTGGAACCATAATGCCTCATTGCCTCCGTTTTTGGGCGAACCCACTAAACATGGGTGCACCTTGGCGGGCAAGCGTGCACTTTACCGGATGATCTTCTTGCGCCAACCAGACCAAACGCAGACAGGTTGAATCCGCGTATGAATTCCTTTTCCGATACGCAAGATTCTGCCCACCGGGGTCGATGACCCGGTACATCGACTTGCTTTTACTTGATGAAGGGCATCTGCTTGAGTTCGGAACTATCGGGTGCCCCAAACAATTGTCTGCAATTATCGGATCAGAAATTCATGCCAGCCATGTCGATCAACAGATTTTTATTCGGTTTAACAGCGATCATTATGCTTATGGGCATGGTTGCAAGTCAGGCAGTCGCCCAATCGGCTCTCCAGCGCCAACTTGCGGGCGCCATGCAAAGCAAGGAAGACTCAGTTACCAAATCGGGCAAACCCAAACCGCCCCAATGGTATGCGAAGAAGAACGGAAAGCACCCGGGCAAAGGTTGCACCATTACTTTTGCATCGGGCGATTCAGCGATCGGCTATCTGGGGCCTTCGGATGACTGGAACGAGGCATTCTTCCTGGTCAGCGGACCCAATGTGCCTGCGCCTTCCAAGGCCAAGAGTGTCAAGGTCACACTGTCAACTGACGGCGAGCCGGACAGAACGGTAACGGCGACACATATTGGAATTGACGGTGAACCAAACGGGCTTGTGATCTTCCTGTTGCCTACAATCGATGCCGCACTTGATGTGATGCAGAATGAAGAAGGTGTCCGCGTGAGCATGGCGGGAACCCAGATATTCGCATCGGCCTGGACCAAAGGACATGAAGCGCGAGACAAGATGCGCGCATGCCTGGCCGGGCAGAACTGAACCTAACCATTGTAAGAGGGAACGGGCATTGGGCGTCTTCCAAAAATCAAGGCCACTTATCGTGGCGTCGGTTATGCTTTGCATTTTCGGCGGTGCTACTGCCGCAAAGGCTGCGCATTGGGTGATGATTGCGCAAGAAGGGGAGCAACCTCAACGCAGCGTGCATTATCTCGCACTCGACGAAGTAAAATCGACGCTCGATCTTGAGACATTCGATGAAGCCAAAGCCTTGGCGATGAAAGCGCCCGACATGGCCCAATACATGGAGGATAGCCAGGTTCATACCGCCTTCGTCGTACAGGTTCTGGAGGGAAAGGCGGACCCGGATACCATCCAATATACAGTCGATATCAGGTGCAAC
>DASUDM010000207.1:0-4189 GCA_036275575.1 Sphingorhabdus sp.
CTCCAAGGCGGGATACCGCACACAAAATCCCAGCCTTTCGGGTCGCACCGAACATAATTCCGGGGGGAAGGGATATGGCGACAAACGCCACTGCAACAGGCGCAACCGGCCAGGATGCCGAGCGTCGTTTTTACGGGCGCATGGCGCTCGCCATCATCATCGCGATCTTCATTGGCTTTGCGCCGAGTTTCTACCTGTTCCAGATGGTCAGCTATCCGCGTCCGAACCCGCCTTTGACGGTGATGACGATGCTGCACGGGCTGGTTGCCACCGGCTGGCTGGCAATTTTCTACACGCAGGTGCGGCTGATCGCGGCAAAGCGGCGCGATGTGCACCGGCAACTGGGCGTGTGGGGAATGGCATTGGGCGCATCGGTGATCCCGATTGCTTATCTCACCGCGATGCAGGCCATCCCGCGCGGGCTGCATCCGCCGATCATCGATGCCGAAAGCTGGTCGGCCGTGCCGTTGCTCGCGGTTCCCGCAATGGCTTTCCTGCTCTGGATGGGCTGGCGCAACCGCATGGATCCGCAGGCGCACAAGCGCTTCATGCTGGTCTTCACCATCTGCATGGTTGAACCGGGGCTTGGCCGCTGGCCGATCTTTCCGCCGGTGATGGCGGGACATGTGGCCAGCAACATCCTGGCCTTCGCCTTCATCATCCCGCTGCTGATGTGGGACAGGAAGACGATCGGCAGCCTGCACTGGGCGACCAAGGTCGCGATGGGGGCGCTCGCCTTTGGCTGCTTTGCGCGCTACCTCGTCTGGGGTTTGGGCATCTGGCCCGCGGTGGTGCGGGTGTTGCCGGGTTAGGCGCCCAGCCGCTCGTCCACCAGCTTGCGGATATCCGCTTCGGGCCGCGCGCCATAGTGGCTGATGACCTCCGCCGCGCAGACGGCACCCATGGTGAGGCACGCCTCCAGGCTCCGCCCCTCCGCCAGCCCGGCAAAAACGCCCGCCGCGAAAAGATCCCCCGCGCCGGTGGTATCGACCACGCGATCGATTTTTTCCGCCGGAACGCGCGCATGTTCGGCGCCGCGATGCGCCTCCGCTCCTGCTGCGCCATGCGTGCAAACCAGCATCGGAACCCGCTGCGCCAACGCCGCAACCGCAGCTTCGGTATCGTCGGTCTGCATCATCGCGCGCACTTCGGTATCGTTGGCAAAGAGCAGGTCGAGCGAGCCATCATCCATCAGCGCGAAAAACTCTTCGCGATGCCCTTCAACGACAAAAGCGTCGGACAGCGTCAACGCAACCTTGCGCCCGGCATTTTTGGCGATGGCAATCGCGCCCGTCATCGCCGCACGCGATTCAGGCGCATTCCACAAATAGCCTTCGAGATACAGCCAGGCTGCATCCTCGATCTTGCCTTTGTCGATCGCGGTCTCGGGCAGGAACTGCGCCGCACCGAGGAAGGTGTTCATCGTGCGCTGCGCATCCGGCGTGACGAGGATCAGGCAGCGCGCGGTCGGCGGCTGGCCCGGGCGGGCGGCAACATCAAAGTCGATACCGGTCGCGCGGATATCATGTGCGAAGACGTCGCCAAGCTGGTCTTGCGCGACCTGCCCGATAAACGCTGTCTTGTGGCCAAGCCGCGAAAGCCCCGCCAGCGTATTGGCCGCGCTGCCGCCGCTGATCTCGCGCCCCGGGCCCATCGCATCGTAAAGCGACTGCGCCCGTTCTGCGTCGATCAGCGTCATCCCGCCCTTGTTCAGGCTCTGCGCTTCGATGAAGGCGTCGTCGGCGTCTGAAATCACGTCGACAATCGCGTTGCCGATGGCCAGCACGTCGTAGCGGGTTTGCGTCATTAGTGGGTCCCTGATTGCGTTTGGCGCGCCCTAATGCGCCTTGGCAAAAAGGGCAAGTGGCTTGCATGTATAATACACCTGCATTATCTAGACCGGATGATAAGGGCCATCTCGCTGGGCTTTGCCAGCCTTTCGGACAAGGGGATCATGCTGATCCTTGTCCGTGTCATGCTGCTGACGCTGCTCGCCTTCGCCTTGCTGGGCATCGGGCTATGGTATGCGATTGACTCGGCATTCCACTATTTCGGTTATGCCGACGATGGCGGGTTGAGCGCAGCTGCGGCAATCGCAACATTGGGTCTGTCCGGCCTTGTGCTGTTCCGCATGGTGGCGGTCGCGATCACCTGGGTCTTTTCGGATGACATCATCGATATCATCGAGGCAAAGCATTACCCGTTCGAGGCGGCGCGTGGGAAACGTCCGAGCAACTGGCAATCGGCCAAGATGGGTGTGAATTCGGCCATGCGGGCCTTGGGCTACAACCTGCTGGCGCTTCCACTTTACCTGATCCTGCTGGTAACCGGTATAGGAGCGCCGCTCGTGTTCCTTGGCGTCAACGCGCTGCTGCTGGGTCGTGACCTAGAGGATATGCTGGTCGCGCGGCACGGCCATCACTTTTCAGCATTCGGCAAGGGCGAGCGCCTGTTTCTCGGTCTGGCAGGAGCTGCAGGAATGATGGTGCCCTTGCTGCAGTTGATCGTGCCGGTTGTCGCCACCGCGTCGGCCGTACATATGGCGCACGGCAAATATCGGGTGAAAACGACATGAGGAAATTACCTCTCCTACTTGGATTGGGCGCGTTGTTGTCCACCAGCGCAGCTTTTGCTGACAGCAAGCGCCCGAAAAACGCCCCGGTTCCGCTCGATCGGCCTGCGGCGTCAACACCGCCGCCCCGACAGGCGCAACAGGTTCGCGGCCTGGACTCAGTCATGGGAAAAGACATGGCGACGCTGGTGCGCATGTTTGGCCAACCGCGGCTCGACGTGATCGAGGTTCAGGGACGAAAACTGCAATTCAGCGGTCGCGCTTGCATCCTTGATGCCTATCTCTATCCCGACGGCAAGAACGGCCAAGAGATTGTTACCCATGTCGATGCCCGGCGAAACGACGGAGCCGAGGTCGATCGGGCGCAATGCATCAATGCGCTGACGGTGCGTTGAGCCGCCATTCCTGAAGCACCGACTGATCCGACTCAATTTTGAGTCGCCTGTCTCTCTCAATTTCGAAGCGCGATGCATCGAGTTGGGCCAGCGCCCAGCAGGCGGCTCCGCGCACAATCGGGTTTGCGTCTTCGAGCAAGTGAATGACAGGTTCCACTAGGCTGGTGTCGCAGCTGTTTCCGGCGGCAATTGCTACATTGCGAACAAACCGGTCGCGCCCGGTTCGCTTTATCGGTGTCCCGGCAAAAAGGGATCGAAAGCCGGCATCGTCAAGCGCCAACAATTGCGCAATCGGCAGTTCGGAAAGCTCCAGCCGCTGCGCCATCGCCTTGTGGACGGAGGCGGTTTCGGCAAATTTGTTCCATGGGCACACCGCAAGGCAATCGTCGCAACCGTAAATATGGTTACCCATCGCATGGCGGAATTCATGCGCGATGGGGCCTTTGTGCTCGATCGTCAGATAGGAAATGCAGCGCCGCGCATCGACCTGGTACGGCGCCGGAAATGCATTGGTCGGGCAGGCCGCTTGGCAAGCATGGCATGACCCGCAGCGATCCTCTCCCGGCGCATCGGGCTCAAGCTGGGCTGTTGTGTAGATCGCACCCAACAACAACCAACTGCCATGCTCACGGCTCACCAGATTGCTGTGTTTGCCTTGCCAACCAAGACCAGCTTTTTCCGCCAAGGTCTTTTCAAGCACAGGCGCTGTATCGACGAAGACCTTCACCTCGTCCCCGCTATGGTGGACAAACCATTGCGCCAGACGCTTGAGCGCACCTTTGACAACGTCATGATAATCCTTGCGCTGGGCATAGACCGAAATGCGTCCACGTTCTGGTTGGTCGGCAAGTGCCATCGGATCGGTTTCCGGGGAATAGCTCATCCCCAGCATGATCACCGAGCGAACATCTGGCCATAGTCCATCGGGGCTCGACCGCTGGTCGATCCGATCCTCCATCCAGAGCATGTCGCCATGCCGCCCCTCGGAAAGCCATTGCCGCAACCGTTCGCCAGCAAGCGGTGAGAGTGTGGCGCTGGCAATACGGCAATCGGCGAAGCCCTCTGTCTTCGCCTGTTCCTTCAGAGCGTTAACCAAATTTGTCTTGTGTCTTTTCACGCGCTGTCCCTATTTCGGGTACCGGACCAGAAGTGAGGCGAATGGGAATATGCATGCAATCGAGGCGCGCGGGCTTGTCAAGCAATTCGACGGATTCCGTGCGGT
>DASUDM010000208.1:0-3938 GCA_036275575.1 Sphingorhabdus sp.
GTGACGCCCATTGCTTTGGACCGCTGGACCTGCCGCCCCGCGGCTTCGAGTGCTTGCCGTGCCTTGACCTCAACCGTCGGGGTGTAAATGCCCTTGCCGATGCGCGCCCGCACACCTTCAAGAGCCATCAATGTCGGAACCAGCACCGTTCCCTTGGCCTTCATCACCTTGAGCGCTGCTTCATCGGCGAATGTGGCATGATCAATGGTGTCGATGCCCGCTGCGGACGCCGCCTCGATCCCGCGCGCACCATGGGCATGCGCCATGACCTTGAGGCCAAGCGAATGCGCGGTATCGGCGATGGATTTGAGCTCATCATTGTTGAAATGCGCCTCAAGCCCGCGGCCCTGTTGCGAGAGCACGCCGCCCGTGGCGGTGATCTTGATCACGTCTGCCCCCATTTTCGATGCCTTGCGCACCTTTTCGGCGCATTCGACGGCACCCGTACAAGTGTAGCCGCCATCAAGTGCGACCAGTACCTCGGGCCGGAATCCGGTCACGTCCGCATGTCCGCCGACAATCGACAAGGCGGGGCCTGCAGCAACAATGCGCGGTCCCCAGATGGTGCCTTCGGCAGTGCCGCGCCGCAAGGCAAAAGCCGTGTTTTGCGCCGAACCGGCCTCGCGCACTGTGGTGAACCCGGCATTGACGGTCAGCGCCGCATTCTTGACGCCGACAATGGTTGCCCATTCATCGGTATCGACCGCTTCGGTGCGATAATCGCCGCCTGGATCGCTGGTGAGGTGGACGTGGAGGTCAATCAGGCCGGGAAGCACGGTCTTGCCGGAAAGATCAATGATCGTTGCGCCTGCCGGGGCAACGCCTGGTGCCAGCCCTTTTTCGACTGAAACGATGCGGCCGTCGGTGACAGTGATGGTGGCGGGGCCGCTTGCCCCTTGTGCTGGATCCGCAATCAGGTTTCCGGCCCGGATGACGTAAGTTTCGGCCGATGCAGCGCTTGCAAGGGCGAGGCTGGCGATACCGGCCAAAAGAGTTTTGCGGATCATGAGTTCCTCCCGTTTTTTCACCGGGAGCATGCGTCAGGAGACCGCTTTACTTCAAGCGAAAAGAGCCCGGGGAGGAAGGAACCCCGGGCTCTTCCGACTTCTGGGGGATCAGGATTACCAGAAGAAGTCGTGAATTACGTCGACGACATAGCCGTTGCGGACATCAACCAGCAGCACATCGTCATAATAGCGCACCCAGCGATAGGGGCCGTACGCTGGCGGCAAGCGGTAATACCAGGGATCGGCAATCCAGTAGCGGCTCGAATAGAAGGGCGAGCCAATATGGATACCTATGCTGAACCGGCGATAGCGATAGTCGCGATAGGGCGCATAATAGCGGCCGGGGCGGTAATAGCTGCGATAACGCTCACGGTGTCCACGCCAGTCATAGCGACGGTCGCTCCGCCAATCGCGATTCCAGCGTTCGCGACCTTCGTAACGGCGGTTGTCGCTCCAACGTCGGTCGTCGTCGCGGCGCCCATCCCACCGGCCATCGCGCCTGTAATCATCATCGCGACCATTCCAGCGGCGATCATCGCCTCCGCGGTTCCAATCGTCTCCGCGGTTCCAGTCGCCATCATTGCGGCGGCGGTAATCATCATCGCGTTCGCGCCGTTCTTCGCCGCGGTTCCAGCTTCTGCCCTGTGCCTGACCCTGTGCCTGGCCCTGGGTCTGGCCTTGCTGTTGTTCCTGGCTCCAGCCGCCCCTGCGATCGGCGCGACGTTCGCTGCGCGGGGCATCGGCGTTGGCGCGTGGTTCACGCCAGTCGCGCTCGCCTTGTCCGGCTGGCGCATCCTGTGACACCGGCCCTTGCCCGCGAACCCGCTCACCCTTCCGGCCTTCGCCGCGTTTGAAATCCGCCGACGCTTCAAGCGAGAGGTCTGCCAAGCTCGACGGTGCCGCATGGGCTGCGGGGATGAAAGCAATGGTCGATACCATGCCTGCCAAGAGAAACTTATTCATCGTCGGTCCTCGATACGGAGTCGGCACTATACCGCTCTGTCGGGGACTGTATCGCCGATTCGTGCTGTCAGCAGTCTGAATGGGGCTGTAATGTTCAGGAAAGGTTCGAGTTAGCTGAACGAAACCATGGCCCCGATCATCAGCTGTCCTGTTTCGCCAGCCAGTCTTCGAGCCACTTGATCGTGTAATCACCGTTGATCACATCCGGATCGCGCAGCAGCGCCTGGTGCAGCGGGATGTTGGTCTTGATGTCGGTGATCACCATTTCCTCAAGCGCGCGGCGCATCCGCATCATGCAGCTTTCGCGGGTGCGACCGTAAACGATCAGCTTGGCGATCATGCTGTCATAATAAGGCGGGACGCTATAGCCCGAATACATGCCGCTATCGACGCGCACGTGCATGCCGCCAGCCGCGTGATAATGGCCGATCTTGCCGGGGGAGGGCACGAAGGTGCGGGCATCCTCTGCGTTGATCCGGCATTCCATCGAATGGCCCCGGAATTCCAGCATGTCCTGCGTTACCGAAAGGCCGCGGCCTTCGGCGACGCGAATTTGTTCACGGACAAGGTCGAAACCGGTAATCATCTCGGTCACCGGATGTTCGACCTGGATGCGGGTGTTCATTTCGATGAAATAGAATTCGCCGTTTTCCCACAGGAACTCGATCGTACCCGCACCGCGATAGCCCATATCCGCCATCGCCTTGGCGACGATTCCGCCCATGCGTGCACGTTCCTCGGCGGAGATGACAGGCGAGGGCGCTTCTTCAAGCACCTTCTGGTGGCGGCGTTGCAATGAACAGTCGCGCTCGCCCAGATGGATGGCGTTACCTTCGCCATCGCCGAAAATCTGGAACTCGATGTGGCGCGGGTTGCCGAGATATTTCTCGATATAAACGGTCGCATCGCCAAAGGCGGCCTTCGCCTCGCTGCCTGCCTGCTGCATCAGCGTTTCGAGGTCGTCGGGGCTGTTGCATACCTTCATCCCGCGTCCGCCGCCGCCAGAGGCAGCCTTGATGATCACGGGATAGCCAACGGCTTCGGCTATCTTCTTGGCTTCGGTGATTTCGGACACCGCGCCGTCAGAGCCGGGCACCAAAGGCAGGCCAAGGTCGCCGGCGGTCTTCTTCGCCATCACCTTGTCGCCCATCGTGCGGATATGCTCTGGCTTGGGGCCAATAAAGGCGATGCCGTGGCTCTCTACGATTTCGGCGAACTGCGCGTTTTCCGAGAGGAAGCCATAGCCGGGGTGGATCGCATCGGCATGGCTGATTTCGGCTGCCGAGATGATCGCCGGGATATTGAGATAGCTGTCTTTCGCCGCAGGCGGGCCGATGCAGATTGCCTCATCGGCCAAGCGGACGTGCATGGCATCTGCGTCTGCGGTCGAATGGACCGCGACCGTCTTGATACCCATTTCATGCGCAGCGCGGTGGATGCGCAAAGCGATTTCGCCGCGATTGGCGATCAGGATTTTTTCGATACCCATCGGTAGATTACTCGATAACCATCAGGGGCTGGTCGAACTCGACCGGCTGGCCGCTTTCGACAAAGATTGACTTGACGGTGCCG
This sequence comes from Sphingorhabdus sp., assembly GCA_036275575.1. GTDB lineage: Bacteria > Pseudomonadota > Alphaproteobacteria > Sphingomonadales > Sphingomonadaceae > Sphingorhabdus_B. The sequence goes on from DASUDM010000208.1 coordinate 3,543, forward strand.
CCATTGGGCGCGGTGATCGGATTCATCACCTTCATCGCCTCGACGATCAGCAGGGTGTCGCCAGCTGAAACCTTGTCACCCACACTCACAAAGGGTGCCGCGCCCGGCTCTGGCGTCAGGTAGGCGGTGCCCACCATCGGCGATTTCACCGCATTGGCAGGCGCTGCTGCCGGGGCAGCGTCCGCAGTCGGAACCGGTGCGGCAGGCGCTGCCGGTGCAGCAGGGGCTGCGAAGGCAACAGGCGCTGCGGCCACCGCCTGGATGTTGCGGCAAACCTTGATCTTGCGGTCGCCATCCTCAACCTCGATTTCGCTGAGGCCGGTATCGTTCAGCAACTCGGCCAGTTCGCGCACCAATTTGGTATCGACCTGCATTCCGCCGGTTTTGCCGTTCATA
>DASUDM010000209.1:0-7388 GCA_036275575.1 Sphingorhabdus sp.
TGGCGGCATCGCTAATCATAGTCGGTCCCTCATTGCGTACCACAGCAACCCCAAAGTGGCGAGCGGACGGGCAAACAGCCGGCCGCCTGGGAACGGCCTTTGCGGCAGGTTTGCGAAGACATCGAAACGCTCCATCGTCCCAGTCACAGCTTCGGCCAACAGCTCGCCCGCCAGCGTAGTCACCAACGCGCCATGCCCCGAAAAGCCATGCGCGAAGAAGACATTGCCCTTTCGCCCCATATGCGGCAGCCGGTTCATAGTGACCCCCACCGCGCCGCCCCAAGCATAGTCGATTGCTGTCTCAGCCAGCGAAGGGAACACGTCGACGATGTGCTTGCGCACAAAGGCAGCAATATCGGCGGGCGGCGTTTGCACATATTTCTCGCCTCCACCAAAAATCAGGCGCTTGTCGGCGGAAAGGCGGAAATAGTTGAGAACAAAGCGGCTGTCGGCGACCGCGGCATCGCTGGGAAGCAGCGCGTCAGCGTTAGACAGCGGGGCAGTCGCAACATTATAGTTCATGATAGGGACCGTGTATCCACCCAGTTTGCGATCCAGGTCGCCCATCCAATTGTCCGTCGCGAGCAGGATGGATTGAGCCTTTGCGATTCCGTTGGCTGTACGGGCCTGATTTCCGGCAATCTGCAGCACGGGGCTGTGCTCGAATATCGCGACACCCGCATCCAATGCCGCCTTTGCCAAACCAAGTGTATAGTTCAAGGGATGGAAATGCCCGCCTTCAGGATCGTAAATCCCGCCATGATAGCCGCCGCCATTGATATGTGCGCCCAAGTCCTGTGGATCGACGACTTCAGTTTCCCAACCAAACTCCTTCGCCAGATAATCTGCATCCCGCTGCATCGCATCGAAATGATCAGGCTTGAATGCTGCTTCCAGATGCCCTGACTTCAGGTCGCAGTGGATGCGATGTTTGGCGATCCGCCCCTTCACCCGATCCGCCGCGCCATAAGCGAGATCAAAAATCGCTTGCGCGCGTTCGCGGCCGAATTCCTCGTCAATCTCTCGCATCGACCAGCGTAAGCCGGGAATCAATTGGCCGCCATTACGCCCCGATGCGCCAAAGCCGATAGTCTGCGCCTCGAACAGCGCAACCTTCAAGCCCTTTTCCGCGCAAGCAAGTGCTGCCGATAAGCCGGTAAATCCGCCGCCGATAACCGCAACGTCATAATCTCCCTCTCCGGCAAACGCGGGCTGTGTCTGCCAGGCATTGGCGGTGGCGCGGTAGTAGCTGTTGTTGAGGGGGTCGGTCATCAGGGCATAGCGGGCCTATTCGGAACCGCCCTCCCTCATGTCGCCCAGATCAATTACATATAGCTTGCGCACGGCGGTCAGATTTTCCCACACGCCTTCGAAACCCGCTTCGATCACCAGATTTCCGCCCGGCCCGGCTTCGACAACGCTGCCGTCATCGCCGGTCAATCGCACCTGACCCTGCAATATCCGGCAATATTCCCATTCGGCATAGCTGACGCGCCATGCCCCGGCCGAACAGCTCCACTCGCCGAAAAATTTGCGGCCATCGGCGGACTCATAGGCATTGCGCGTTTCACCCGCCGGGTAACCGCTCACCCGTTTTTCAGGCGCAGGCTCAAATTCCTCGCGGTCAGCAGTTTCGGGTAAAGGGCTATAGACAGGCACGGGACTACACCCGCAGCAACAGGTGCTCGCGTTCCCAGCTGCTCACAACCGACTGGTAGTTGAACAGCTCATGGTCCTTCACCGCATAGTAAATGTCGAAGAAATCCTCTCCGAGTATGTTGCGCACCGGCTTGCAACTGGAAAAACGATCGAGCGCCGCCTCAAGCGTGCGCGGCAAAGTGCGGGCACGGTTATAGGCGCTGCCTTCGATTGGCTTTGGCGGCTGCAATCGTTCGACCATGCCGACATAACCGCATACCAGCGATGCAGCGATTGCCAGATAGGGGTTTGAATCGGCACCCGGCAGGCGATTTTCAACGCGGCGGTTGTTGCGATCCGACACTGGCACGCGGAAACCGCAACTGCGGTTATCGACCCCCCATTGTACGTTGATCGGCGCAGCACTATCGGGCCGCATCCGGCGGAAACTGTTCACATTGGGCGCCCAAAGCGGCGCGACCTGAGGCATATAACGGGCAAGGCCCGCAATGAAGCTCTTGAACAAGGCGCTATCGCGGCCATTCGCATTGGCAAACAGGTTCTTGCCCGTCGTCGAATCCACAACCGATTGATGGATATGCATCGCACTGCCCGGTTGCCCGGCCATCGGATTGGCCATGAAGGTTGCATAGACCCCATGCTGGCGAGCGACGTTCCGAACCACCCGCTTGAAGAGGAATACCGAATCCGCAAGCGCCAGCGGATCGCCATGGATGAAGTTCACCTCAAGCTGGGCCGCCCCCATTTCGTGGATCATCGTATCGATATCGAGCCCCATCAGCTCGCAATCGTCATAGATATGGTCGATGATCGCTTCATATTCGTTCATCGCCTCCAGACCGTAGGGCTGGCTAGCGGTTTCGGCGCGACCACTTGATCCAGTCGGTGGCACCAACGGGAAGTCGGGGTCAACATTCTGGCTGACGAGGTAGAATTCCACCTCGGGCGCGATGATGGGTTTCCAACCCTTCTCCTCATAAAGCCGCAGGACTTTCTTCAGGATGGCGCGGGGCGCCAGCTCAACCTCTGTGCCATCTCCATGATAGGCATCGGCAATGACGAAAGCCGTCGGCGATTTGAAACCCGGCGCAATGCAGATCGTCTCCGGATCGGCGATCAGGGTCTTGTCCGGATCCTTGTCCCAGATATCGGCGATATCTTCCGGATAGTCGCCATCGATCGTGCAAATGAAGACGCTGCCGGGGATTCGGAGCGACTTGTCACGGACCGAAGAGAGGAATTTTTTTGCGGGCAAAACCTTGCCGCGTTGCACCCCGTTGATGTCGGGTACGATACATTCGACTTCGTCGATATTATGTTCGGCGATCCAGCTCGCCAGATTGACAGACATTGTTTTTCACCGGTTTAGGGCCGGAAACTGGCCTGCCACATAAAGTCATGCCGGGCTTGAACAGTCAAGCCCGGCATGCATTTTTGCCTGTTGCCAGCCAAGGGCCGGCAAGAAATCAGAAGCCGTAGCTGATCGAGAAGACGGCACCCGCCTTGCCGAGACCACCGACAAAACGGTTGGTGTCGACATAGGATGCGCCAAGGGTGAAGCCCTTGACTTCCGCCGTTACGCCCAGCGACCAGTCGATCTTGTCATCACCGAATGCGCCGTCCTCATAGCCGATCGAACCGGTGAACGAGAGCGGAGTATCCGGGATGCCGATCGAGGCATTGGTGCCGACATAGAAGTTGTCGGTGTTACCAGTGCCGTCCTGGCTCGGTGCATAAGCCACCATGCCGCCCAGGGTTACCGGACCCACGGTGGTGCCAAGCTTGCCGATGAATTCAGCATAGTTGAAATCCGAAACGCCGGGATACATGTAATAGGTGACGCCCAAGTCGTATGTGACGGTGTCACCACCAGCGAAACCGGCATAAAGATCGACTTCAATATCTTCGCCCGGGTTTTCGGCAATATTCGAACCCCAAACGCCGACATAGAAACCCGACTCATGGCTGACAGTCAAAGTCGGCTGGACAGCAAAATCCTTGTCCGACAGCGACACGCCGCGGAAACGATAGTCGGAAACAACGGCAATACCGCCCGAAACTGTGAACGGACCTTCAGCCTCTTCGGCTGCTTCTTCCTGCGCAAAAGCAGGAGCTGCAGCCGACATGCTGCCCAGTACGGCGCAAGCTGCTGCCAGCTTGAAAATCGATTTACGCATATTTTGACCTTTCTTCACTTAAACTCGCTGACAGCGGACGCATTGGCCCCTGCCCCCTGATGGCTGTTCGTTCCCGCGAGTTCTGCCAGCTTCCTGTTGTAATATGGTTAATGGCGCTGCCAGTGTGCAGGTGCACAAAAACAGCAAGCAGCATGGCAATCAAGCAATTTTATGTCTGCATCATTGTCCTTTTTATAAGTTGTGGCATATCGGTCACAGTTAGCTGATGCAAAAGAGCATCGAACAAGGACCGAACCCATGCGCGAAAATGATCCGCTTGCCGCCTTCTGGATGCCGTTTACGGCCAACCGGGCTTACAAGGCGCACCCCCGCCAATTGGCCGCAGCGAAAGACATGCATTATTGGGATGTCAGCGGAAACCGGATCCTTGATGGCACCTCGGGCCTGTGGTGCAGCAACGCCGGGCATTGCCGCGCACCGATTGTAGACGCCATTTCCAAGACTGCGGCTTCGATGGATTTCGGGCCGACATTCCAGCTTGGCCACCCTCTCGCCTTTGAACTGGCCAGCCGCGTCGCCGAACTGATGCCCGAGGGTCTGGACCGAATCTTCTTCACCAATTCGGGCAGCGAGTCGGTCGATACCGCGTTGAAAATCGCGCTCGCGGTGCAGCGGTCGCGCGGACAGGGCACCCGCACAAGGTTAATCGGGCGGGAGCGTGGCTACCATGGCACGGGTTTTGGTGGCATTTCGGTGGGTGGTATCGTTAATAACCGGCGCTGGTGGCAAGGCCTGCCCGGGGTCGATCACCTGCCGCACACGCATGATTTGGCACGCAACGCCTTTTCCAAAGGCTTTCCGCAACATGGCGCCGAACTTGCAGACGATCTTGAACGGTTAGTGGCGCTGCATGGGGCTGAAACCATTGCGGCCGTGATTGTCGAACCGATGGCAGGCTCCACCGGCGTGCTGATACCGCCCGTCGGTTACCTGCAACGGCTGCGCGATATCTGCACCAAGCACGGCATCATCCTGATCTTTGACGAGGTCATCACAGCTTATGGCCGCGTGGGTGGAGCCACCGCGAGCAGCACTTGGGGGGTTACACCAGACATCATCACAATGGCCAAAGGCCTGACCAATGCCGCCGTGCCAATGGGCGCAGTCGCAGTCAGCCGCGCTATCCATGACGACGTCGTCAACAATGCAGCCGACGGCATCGAACTGTTCCACGGCTATACCTATTCGGGTCACCCCGTTGCCTGCGCGGCGGGCCTCGCGACGCTCGATCTCTATGCTCAGGAGGGGCTATTCGACAAAGCCCACGAACTTGGCGCCTATTGGGCCGATGCAGCGCACAGCCTAAAAGACAAGAAGCACATTATCGACATCCGTACCATTGGCCTCGTCGCCGGCATCGAACTTGAACCGCGCTCGGGAGCACCCACCAAGCGTGCCACCGAGCTATTCCATGCCTGTTTCGACAACGGCCTGCTCGTGCGCGCAACCGGCGACATATTGGCGCTCAGCCCGCCGCTGATAATGGACAAGTCACATATTGACGAGATGTTCGGAAAGCTGGGCGACCTACTCGGTACTATTGATTGATACACGCGATCCGGCTCAACGCCCTGCCAGGCATTGCTGCATGGCTGTTTTTGCCTTTGTTCCACCTTCAATCTGCATGTCGACGATCTTTTTGCCTTCAAGCACGATCGATAGCGGCGAACTGTCCGAAATCGATGCGATGGTCGACGGCAGATCGGTCGGCATCAGGATGACGCTCGCATCGCCAGCGGTGGCTCCGGGCAGGTGGAATACGCGCACATCGACGGATCCGCGATCGCCGCTCATGGTTGCCTTGGTTTCGCGCGCGGCAGCGGTAACGGGCACCGCATTGCTCGAAATGATCAGCGCACCTCGTTTGTCGTTGACGGTGGGCCCGATGAAAAGAACGCGCTGATCCCCGTTGAGGTAGGTCAGCGAACATCCCAGCCCCTTGCGATCCCCGGATCGCAACAGCCAGCTACCTGCTGCCGAAAAATGGACTTTCCGGATACCGGGAATGTCCGGCAGTTTTGAAAAGACATTGGCTCCAGCGCGCCAACCGGCATCCGGGGTGCCTTTCGGGGGCGGCTGGATCGAGGCTTTGGCAGGGAAATGATATTCCTTGAACAACCCCTCCTTGTCAAAATCCGCAGCGAGGAACTGTTCGGAGACTATGTCCGAATAGCGCACCCTCGCATCGAACAGCTTGGTGACCTTGCAGTTGGCGCCGACATTCTTGCAAACCGCCGCAACATTTTTGCGGGCCTTTTTGGGATCTTCATCAGACGCAGCATAAAATTTGCCCTGTTTGTCCCTTGCCACTGCAACCCAGACATTGCGCCCCGAAAACAGGACGACGCATCCTCCACCCATCGACTTGTTGCACGGATCGAGAACCGCCAGCTCTGCACCTTCGATTCGGTATTGGCCTGCGGTTGCCCAAACATCGTCCATCTTGGGATGCGTGACCACGGCAATGTAGTTATCGACCGGATCGGACAAAACAGGGCCCATGGGCGCGCCCGATGGCCCTTCCGACTGGCCGGAATAGCTGGCTTCGCACAAGGGGGTCGCTGCAATTCCGTGCGATCCACCCATCACACCAACCTGTACCTCACCCGGCCCAGGGCCTGCCCCGCAGGGATATGCAAGGGCATCCGCACGATCGGGGAGAGCGAAAGCAGCTATGAGAGTCGCGGTTACGCAGGCGAATGTTGTTTTGAGGAGAGGATGCATGCCATTTTGATATCGAAGGCTGATGCGCGACGCAATCGGCTCTGCAGGCTAAATCAGCAATCGCTGCGGGACGGCCCTGTTGACGACTTCGCGCAACGCAAAGGCTGTCTCGATCCGGGCCACCCTTGGCAATCGGGCAATTTCCTGACGGTGAACGCGCTCATAATCCTCGATGGACGCGGCCCTGACGGTAAGGTGGTAGTCGTTACGCCCGCTCATCAAATGGCAGCGCAGGATCGAAGGGCTTTCCACCACTGCGCTTTCGAAAGCCTCCATCGCTTCCTCGCTCTGGCTATCGAGCGTGATCGTGACCATCACTGTCGCACCCATGCCCAATTTGCGCAGATTCACATCGGCGCGATACCCGCGCAATATCCCCGAATCCTCCAAAGCTTTTTGCCGCCGCGAAGCAGCGCTGGGCGATAGGCCGGCCGCATCCCCCAGTTCCTGTTGTGTGGCCCGACCATTGGCCACCAGCGCACTCAGGATTTTGCGGTCTATCTTGTCAATTTGCCTGATTTCAGCGCCTTGCATTCAATAACGATGGAATTGTGCACGGAAATAGCGAAACTGTCCATAGTTTGCGCATTATATACGCTGCTGACGTGTTAAAAGCGGCGCAACACCGCTTTTATGCAGGAGAGAGTAATGCGCGTCGGCGTCCCCACCGAAATCAAGGTCCATGAATATCGCGTCGGCCTGACGCCGTCCGCCGTGCGCGAATACGTAGCACGAGGGCACCAGGTGATGGTCCAATCCGGCGCAGGCGCAGGCATTATGGCCAGCGACGAGGCTTACAAAAAGGCC
>DASUDM010000210.1:0-3762 GCA_036275575.1 Sphingorhabdus sp.
CCGGGCAGCACGGTATAGGCAGACCAGTCAATCGTCCGGATATTTTCAGGCTGCGGCTTGCATGGTTCGACCGCGCTGATCTTGTCTGCCTGTATCGCAATGCAATGGCCCGTCAGGACGGTGCCTTGCGCAACATCGACTATGCGCCCCGCAACCACATAGCTGTCCACCGATGTCGGTTTCTGGGCAGAGGCAGGAAGTGCAGCAGCGGCGGCGAGCGCCAGAGCAAAAGCGAGGCGCATCAGCCCTTCTTGGTGATGCGTTCGATTTCGCGTGCAACCATCGCCTCGACGATGCCGGGCAGGTTGGTATCGAGCCATTCCTTGAGCATCGGCTTCATCAGTTCGCGGGTCAGGCCTTCGAGCGAAGTTTCGCCCGAGCGAACGATCTGCGGGGCGACGCCGGGTTCGGACAGTGTCTGCAATACGGAAAAGCTCTGGCGCAGGCTGTGTGCCTTGTCGGTATCGAGCAATTCGTCTTCGCTCTCGTCTGCGGCTTGCGTCAGTTCGAGGACATCATCCTCGTCGCTACGAGACTCGCGGGCGGGACGGCGTGAGCTGATGGCGCGCGAACGGTCTTCATCGGCGATGATCTTCTTGATCGAAGACAGGATCGCTTCCATCGATGGTTCGTTCCGATCGTTCGCCATATCCCTCTGCCCCAATCGCTGCCCGATTCCCTCAATACTGAGGTAATGGTTCTATTTCAGCCTTTTGGGCGGGCGTGTCAACCGTGCGGGTGGCTTTGGCGGTCGGGTCGGGTTTGGACGACCAGTCGGTCCAGCTGTCCTTGACCGCTTCATATTCGGCAACCGGATCGAACAGCGGGCCGCCTTCGAGGCCCAAATCGCGGGCTTCGGCACGGCCCATGGCGGCCAAAAGCGAGAAACCGGCGACATAGGCGTTGCGTCGGGCGGTGACCAGCTGGACCTTGCTGTTGAGCAGTTCCTGCTCGGCATTCAATATGTCGAGGATGGTGCGGTTGCCGACGCTGTTTTCGGCGCGGGTACCTTCGAGCGAGAGTTCATTGGCGGAAACCGCGCGCTCGGAGGCGGTGATCACATCCTGCGCCGCTTTCCAGCTCGCATAGGCGGCACGGGTCTGCGCGATGGCGTCGCGTTCGGCCGCGATTTCCTGTTCGATCGCTTGCCCCATCCGGGCCTGCGCCTGGCGGACCTGCGCTGCCGGCTGGCCACCTTGGTAGAGCGGCAAGGTCGCGCGCACACCAACCTGGGCAGAGGTGGACGTTTTGTCGAACGGTGCGAGCAAACCCGGATCGATGCTGCCCAGATTGTTCGAATAGGTACCAGCCCCAAATCCGATAACCTGCGGCAAACGGCTGGCTTCGGCCCCCTTGCGATCAAAACGTGCGGCTTCGCGCAATTCCTTCGCGGCAATCAGGTCAGGATTGTTTTCCAATGCGACCGTCACAGCGGCGTCGGGCGATTCGGGCAGGTTGGGCAATGGCGGCGGTGCCTCAAGGTTTTCCGGCGCCTTGCCTACCAACTGGATGTAGATTTCCTTCGAACGGATCAGGTTCGCGCGTGCCGCTTCGAGGCTGCTGGTAGCGAGCGCAAGGCGCGCCTCGGACTGGGCGACGTCGGTGCGCGTCAAATCGCCGATTTCAAACCGGTCGCGGGTCGCCTCCAGATTGACTTGCAATACGCCCACTTGCGCGCGGTTAAGATCGACAATTGCCTCGTCGCGGATGACGTCCATATAGGCGGCAACCACAGCCGAAAAAATCGCGCTTTCGGTCGCGCGCAGCCCGGCAATGCCGGCTTCGACGCGATTTTCCGCCGCACGCACCGCATTCTTCACGGCGCCGCCTAGATAGAGCGGAACGGTTACATCGGCCCGCCCATTCAGCGTTCGGTCGGGTGTGAAATTGGTTCCGTTGGAACGGGGAAACAGCTCGGTATAGCTGCCACTCGCCGACACATCGGGCCGACCGCTGGCCTTGGCGATCGGAACTGCCTCATTGGTTGCCTTCTGCCCTTCGCGCGATCCGGTCAGCGTCGGGTTGGTTTGATAGGCCTGTGCCAGCGCTTCACGCAGTGTATCGGCCAAGGCAGGCGTGGCTGCGGTGATTGCGCCAGCCCCTGCAGCTATGAGCAATAGCTTACGCATCGTCCCCCCGGAACCGTTCAAAACACAAATTCCCGTGCTTTTTCAAAGCCTGGAAGAGCCGCAACCTCAATATCGGCAAAGGCACGTAGCGCGACATGGCCGCCATGCTTGGTCCCGATCGCCAAGCGGCGCACCGGCCCGTCGACCAGCCCGGTGACGATCCGTCCGCCTTCGGCCAGTTGTACCTCGATCGCATCCGGCAGCCTTTCGATACCGCCATCGATCAAGATCAGGCTATAGGGTGCTGCCTTGGCGTGGCCTTCGGCAAGTATGCCCTCGACTAGATCCAGTCCCGGTACGTTGGCACGTGCAACTTTCGCCAGTCCCGCGTCCGATTCGACTGCGACCAGTTTGCCTGCCCGACCTGAAAGCAGCTTTGCCATATACCCCGTGCCGGCACCGATCAGCAGGACATGGTCGTCCTGCGTCACTTCTGCCGCTTGCAATATCTCCGCGGTCGCCAGCGGCGGGTTGAGCATCCGCCCTTCCCCCAACGGCACCGAACGGTCGAGATAGGCAAAGGCTTCCTTGCCTTCGGGCAGGAAGGCTTCGCGCGGCAATTCGCCCATCGCCTTGACGATCCATGCTGCCGTGATGCCGTTGGTGCGAAGCTGGCTGTCGACCATATGACGACGAGAGGTTTCCGATTGCGCTGACTGCATAAGACTTTCCGCTGCCGGTATGTTTCGGTTCGATTGTTTCTGGCACAACTGTATTGCGGAAGCAACACAGCTTTGTTTCCCTTCTAGTCAGCACGGGCGCAAAGTCCAAGCCGGTTTCGGATAAACGACCGATTTTGCCATGCAAGCGGCGTCGTTTTGCAGAGCAGATGTTGCCAAATGGTCGCGAATCCCGATTGCAAAGCGTGGTTCCAGCCGCTAGGGACCCGCCTCACCACGGCGCGGCACCTTCGCGCAGCGCATCGAGGCCCGATGGCGGAGTGGTTACGCAGAGGACTGCAAATCCTTGCACGCCGGTTCGATTCCGGCTCGGGCCTCCAAGCATGTTGTCTCTAAACTGCAGAACTGGGTCTCCGGTCGAAATGCCTCAGATTTCGGCGAGTTTCTGTATCCAGCTCTGCAATTATGCAGTCTCCCGCCGGACGAAACAGATGTGGAAACCGGCCTGAGTTGGCCAGAGTCTCAGCGCGGAACTTGGCTGTGACGGTTTCGGTGGAGACGCTGGCAGGATTCGCTAGCTAAGCTGCCGTACACGATCCCAGAACCGGTCTTTCATTGATCGCCATTGGCTTAGCTTGGCGCCTGCCTCGCCAGCGAGCAAATCGGGGGTTCCATAAGGGCAGATTTCGCTAAAGAACCACAAATCGATGCCAGTGCCGCCTGTTTCGTAGAACGAGCAATGGGAACGCGATTGCTTCCCGCTATCCTCTACAAGCTGCGTTGTAACTGTTGAAAGACCCCGAGCCTATCGGTGATTTGCCAATGGCCGGTCAGCCGATCTTCGTCGTCGAATGTATAGACTGTCGCGCCCGACATGCAGATCACTTGATCGGTTGCCGGAAACCCTGCCAAGTCCCCTTTATGCGTACCTTTCCAAAGCCAGGTCATCACGACACTGTCATCGTCAGCTAACAAACCCTGAAAGTCAAACCGTTGGTCCGGAAATGCCGATC
>DASUDM010000211.1:0-6309 GCA_036275575.1 Sphingorhabdus sp.
CAACTCATCGATGTTAAGGCACGGTTCATCGCAGGAAACCTATTCGACGAACCGCGCTGGGTCGGCGCAAACATGGACCGGCAAGGCAGCCGACGCAAGGGGCGTACAGGCGCCACGATCCGATTTCGAACGAACGGAAATGCGAAATGCTCGAAGAAGAAAGCGTACAAGACAGGCAGGGATTTATTGGCCGGTTCACCGCCAATCAGGGCAAGGCATGGCTAGCAGGAACAGCGCTCCTCGCCAGTGGGCTGGTGGTCGGCGGCTATTTGATGGGTGACGGCCTTGTCCGGATGAAACAGTCAGACCGGGCGGTTACCGTGCGCGGTCTTGCCGAGCGCGAGGTGACAGCCGACCTTGCCACATGGACCATCAGCTATTCGGCTAAAGCGGGCGACCTGCAAAGCGCACAGGCAGACCTCGACGCTGACACACGCGCCATCCGCGCCTTCTTCACCGAACTCGGTTTCAAGGGCGACGACCTGCAACCCACCGGCGCCAACGTCTCTCAATATTCTGAAAATGGCGTGCCGACTTACACGGTCAAGCAGCGGCTTTCGTTGCGCACCACCGATATCGGCAAGGCGCAGGCGGCGGTCAAACGGCAGTTCGATCTGGTGAAGCAGGGTGTCGAACTCGAAGAAGGATCGGGCATGAGCTATACCTATACCAAGCTCAACGCGATCAAGCCGGAAATGGTCGCCGATGCCACCAAGGATGCACGCAAGGCAGCCGAACAGTTCGCCAAGGACAGCGGCACCGATGTCGGCAACATCAAATCCGCAACGCAGGGCTATTTCGAAGTCACTTCACGCGATGGCGATACATCGGGAGGATGGGGCGTATCGGACACGCCGTATAAAAAGGTCCGCGTGGTAACCACGGTCGAATATTATCTCGGCTGATACGGGGATTGACCCGCTTGTAACATGGCGGGTGCGGGGGTAACGCATCGCTTCTCAGGAAAAGGGAAGAGAGATGCGCTACACCCCGCTTTTTGCCGCGTTGCTGATCACCACACCGCTTGCCGCACAGACCGCCCCGAAAGACCAGGGCGACCGCTACTCGGGTGTCGCTGGTGCGAGCCGCTCATCGGTAATCGCGCAGAACGGGATGGCAGCGACCAGCCAGCCATTGGCGACGCAGGTTGCACTCGATATCCTCAAAGCCGGTGGCAGCGCGGTCGACGCCGCCATTGCCGCCAACGCAACGCTTGGCCTGATGGAGCCGACAGGCAATGGCATCGGCGGCGATCTGTTCGCAATCATTTGGGATCCCAAGACGCAAAAGCTCTATGGCCTGAACGCCAGTGGACGCGCCCCGATGGGGCAGAGCCTGAAGCAGTTACAGGACCGGACGAAGAAAATGCCGCGTTCGGTACGCGATTCCGATGGCACAATTGCCGACTGGGGCTCCGCCTCGGTCACCATTCCAGGTGCCGTCGATGGCTGGTTTGAAATGCATGGCAAGTTCGGCAAGCTGCCAATGCGTTCGGTTTTAGCTCCGAGCATCCGCTATGCCCAGCAGGGTTTCCCGGTCAGCGAGTTGATCGCCCAATATTGGAAGGGCAACACCGCCGGTTTCGAGGCGCTGCACAAGGAAGGCGTAATTGAGGAAATCGACAATATGCGCCGCACTTATATGCCCGGTGGCAAAGCCCCGGCAGAGGGTGAAATCTTCCAGAACCCCGACCTTGCCCTGACCTTGATCGAGATTGCCGAGGGTGGCCGCGATGCCTTCTACAAGGGCTCGCTTGCCAAAGCGATGGACCGATATTTCAAGCGCATCGGTGCCCCGCACCGCTATGAGGATTTTGCCGCGCACAAGAGCGAATGGGTTCAGCCCGTCTCGACCAATTATCGCGGCTATGATGTGTGGGAAATCCCGCCCAATGGCCAAGGCATTGCGGCTTTGCAGATACTCAACATCCTTGAAGGCTATGACCTGAAATCGATGGGGCGCGGCAGCGCCGATTTCTGGCATGTCTTTATCGAAGCCAAGAAGCGCGCCTTTGCGGACCGGGCAAAATATTATGCCGACCCGGCCTTTGCCAAAATCCCGCTCAAGGAATTGCTGTCAAAGGAACGCGCTGCGAAACAGCGGGCGGATATCAATATGGGCAAGGCGGCATTGGCCGACCCGGCGCTTCCGGTCGATGGCGGCAACGACACGATTTACATGACCGTCGCGGACAAGGACGGGATGATGGTCAGCCTCATCCAGTCCAACTATCGCGGCATGGGTTCGGGGCTGGTGCCCGATGATGGAAATGGCCGCACTTTGGGCTTCATGTTCCAGGATCGCGGCGCACAGTTCAGCCTCGATGCCAAACATGCCAATGCCTACGCGCCCGGCAAACGGCCATTCCACACCATCATCCCTGCCTTCATGACAAAGGACGGCAAGCCGTTGCTTTCGTTTGGCGTTATGGGCGGGGCGATGCAGCCGCAAGGGCATGCGCAGATCGTCGTCAATATGGTCGATTTCGGCATGACGGTGCAGGCGGCAGGCGATGTCGCGCGCTTTCACCATGACGGTTCGACCGATCCCGAAGGCGGCAAGGCGATGACCGATGGCGGCGTGGTCGAGATCGAAACGGGGGTGTCGCAAGCGATTGCCGATGAGCTCACAAAGCGCGGACATAAGGTCAAATATTCGGTCGGCCCCTATGGCGGTTACCAGGCAATCTGGCGCGATCCGGTTACCGGCGCCTATTGGGGCGCGAGCGAGTTTCGAAAGGACGGTCAGGCTGCTGGGTATTGATCCGCAACCTCGGCCACCGTCGCCAGCAGCAGGGCTATATCGGCGTCGCGCGACAGACGATGGTCGCCATCTTTTACCAGTGTGACGCGCACGTCGGTTGATTGCAAAGCGTCGGCTAGCTTGAGCGAAATCTTCCACGGCACATCGGCATCCGCCTGCCCGTGGAGCAACCGCACCGGGCACTTTATGGCGATTGCACGGTCGAGCATCAGGCTTGTCTCGCCTGATTCATAAAGGCCCTTGTAAGTCGGCGTCGGTTCGGGGCCATAAGGGTTATGCTCAAAATGCACGCCCTTGGTGAGGATGTTTTCGCGCTGCTTATCGGTGAATCCCCAGCGGGTGAAATCGGGCGCGGGCGCGATGCCGATCAAGCCTGCCAACCGCTGACCCAGCGCTTCGCCAACCAAGAGCATCAGCCAGCCGCCCATGGATGAACCGATCAGGACGACCGGCCCGTCCACCAGTGCATCTATTATCGCCAGCACATCGTCCCGCCAACCGGTCAGCGTCTGCTCTGCGAAATCCCCCTCGCTCTCTCCGCAACCTGCATAATCGAGGAGAAGGCACGACCTCCCTTGGGCAACCGCCCAATCGAAAACAGCGGTGGCTTTGCCGCCGGCCATGTCGGACATATAGCCGGGCAGGAAGACAAATGTGGGTCCCGCGCCCTCGGCTTTGCGATAGGCTAGCTTCAATCCGTCCTTGCGGACAAACCAATTGTGGGAATTTTCCTGACTCAACTTTGAATCGCCTAGATGACCCAATCGACAGTCAGCATCTGGGTGACCTCCTGCCCTTTGGCACGGCGCTGGATCACCATGATTTGATTGAGCCGTTCGATGGTGCGGCTGCCGGTGGTCACGCACCAGCCGGGCACCACGGCGTGCACCAACGCGCACAACCCGCCCCATATCATCGTAACGCCGAATTTCGATGCGACCCCGAAATGTTCGAGATAGCTTTCGTCGACACTGCGCGGATGATCGATGAAAAGGCGACGGAACATGGGGCAACTCCAAATGGTGGATCTACGGCCTCGCTTAGACGCTGCACCTATTCGATGTCAAAGCCCCAGCCGGATTTCACATCCTTGTCCTGTGCGCACATCGTTTTCAATTCGCGCCACTCGTCCGGGGTCAGGGCCGGCTTGTAGGCTGCGCCTTTCACGATCGCATTCTGGAAAAGTTTGCGTCGCTCATCCGATAGCGGATGGCTTGAAGTATAGCTGGCGAGCGTCCGAGCCTGGCGATCCTTGATATCACCGCTGCCATCCATACTGGCCAAACGGTTGAAGAAATCTGCCGTTCCCACAGGCGAGATATTGGCTTTGTTCAATGCCTTCAAAGAATGCTCATCCGCTTCGCGTTCGGAATCGCGAGTGTAGGTTGTCGACAGCAGGCTGTTGAGCGTACCGCCCCCACTGCCGTCAAATCCCCCAAGCACGACTGCCAACCCCATTTGCCGCAGCAACCCCTGCATCACATGGCGTTCGCGGACATGACCGATTTCGTGCGCCAATACCCCGGCAACTTCATCTGGCGATTTCGCCTGGCTCAAAAGCCCCTGAAACAAAACGACCTTCCCGCCGGGCAGAGCCACCGCATTGAGCATATCGATATTCGCAACTTCAACTTGCAGGTCTTGCGGATTAGTATCGAGCGAGCGGGTCAGCTTGGCGAGCGCAGCCTTCCCTTGCGGCGTATCACAGAAGCGCCCGCCAAAATCACCAACCAGAGCGTCGCCCAATTCGCGTTCGACGCTCGCGGGAACCAACGGAGCCAGCCATTGCGGCGAGAATAGTACCACGGCGACCACGGCAGCACTGATGCCTGCAAAAACGAGACTGGCCTTCCCCAACCCCAGACGATCGATAAATCCGCCATAGGTTTTGGGTGCGGGCAGCATCGGTGCGAGTGCCGCCGGGACATTACCGCGCAGCCCTAGCCGCCATCCGTCCCTGCCTTCCAACCCATAGACCTTGGTATCGGCTTTGCTTTCAAGAAAACGCAAATCGGCAAAAGCGAATGGGCCAGACTGCTTGTCCAGCTCACGCAGGTAAAATTGGCTACCATGGGCTTCGATCTCGACATTCCGGCGTACCGCGCTTTGCCCGTCGAAATGCCAGGCATCGAAGAAAGTGGCCATCAGATGGCCCCTACGTCAAAAGCATCGAGCAAGCCTTCGCCATGGCTCGAACTTTGCGTGGTCGATTGGGTCATCCGGTCAAGATTGACTTCGCCAAAGGCTTCGGTGTGAACGACAAAGAATTTCCAGCTGCGGTACCGAATGATCGAATAGGCAAAGCCCAGAGGTATGATGGCAATCAATATCCCGGCGATAAGGCCCGCAGAAAGTATCGACTCCCCGGCTTCGAGTTGCTGGGCAAATTGCGTCGGGTCAGCGGCAACCAACACGCTGAACGGAGCGACAGCGGCGCCATATGCCACTGCCCAGATCGCGACATTGCCAAGCCAGTACAAAATCCAGTCGGGCGAACGCGCGGTGAAATCGAATTCGAGATCGCCAACCCGTAGAGAGCCGATCGCGACCCGCATGAATTTCGAATAATAGAGCAGCGCCGCCAGCGGCATCAGGATGTAAATCCCCAAAATGCCGAAAATCAGCATCATGACCGCGGCTACTCCGCCGGCAGTCGAGAACGGATTGCCACCCGAACCTCCGCCTGATGCCGCAGCGGTAACGCCGAGCATGATTGCCCCGACGAAAATGAGGAACGGTACGAGGTAAAACAGCAGGTAGCGCTTCATCAGGTCCTTCCAGTCGGCATCCGACTGGAACTGGTAGGGTCCGAAACTCATCTTGCTCCAGCGCTCATTCCAAAGCGACATACTGGCCCAAGGATAGAGCAGATAGAGCGGAATCGCTGCGACGACATTCTTCCAGATATAGGACAGGCCATAGGTAAAACCCTGATCGTCGCTGCCGCCCCGAATGCCGCGCCAATATGTGCGGCTGAGGCGATATCGCAAGGCGCGGAAATAGGCGAGACCGGTCAAGTAGAATATGAACAGGATCACTAGGAAGATAATCACACCGGCAGCGGCCGGCTGCCCTTGGAATACCAGCCCGTTGATTACCAGCTGCAGCAGCACCAGCGGCAAACCGAGAAGAAAGAAAACCATGATGAAGCCAATGAACAGCTCGATCCCGCGTCCTGTCCATTCCAGCGGTTCATCGATGAAACGCGTGTGCGACCAGAGATATTGCCGCTCACGCGTTGTCGCCCAGAAACGATAGACGCCAAGAGTTACTAGCGTCAGCAGCACGTTGGGCAATGCAATCTTGGCAAAATCGGTCCAGCTGCCATGGAACGTGACGGCACTTGGCGCCTTCCCCTCATGTCCGGTCATAGTGCGCCTTCCTTTCCCCTGCGTTCATCGCACTAGGTGCGCGATGGTGCAGGTGATTGTCAAGCTACGCTCGATAAACGGTTTTTTGTCGGATTGCGGTTCATTCACGCAAGAAAATCTGCTCTATCTTTAACCCGAAGACGTCGGAAATACGAAACGCCAAGGGCAGCGAGGG
>DASUDM010000212.1:0-12760 GCA_036275575.1 Sphingorhabdus sp.
GACAACCTCGATGCCCCAATAATCGGGACGATCATGATAAATGCGTGGAGCCAGTCGCAGCTCCAGCCTGGTATCGGGCATCTTGGCCGACACCCATAAATAGAGCGAATCCTGGAAAGGGACTCGCCGCAGCTCGGCGCGATCGAAATCGATTATTTTTCCGTTGGGCGCGCTCGACAGCGAGCCGCTGACACTGCCGCTCATAAACCATTCCAGAACATGAATTATTTCGTTTCGCTAATGCGATACTAATCGCTTTTCTGGCGATACAATATTGCGTGTGTAGCTTATTTTGTAAGAAAGTGGAACATGCCGCCCCTGTAAATGGGTGTAACTTTGCGTCAAGAGACTGTTCTGAGGTGTGAAAAAATTACCGCATAGGTATGCGAAACCACCTCTTGCGCTGCCGCCTTGCGCCAATCATATCGCGCCTATGCAACAGGCATCTCCCCTCGCGCCGCCCGCGCTCGGCGCCCCGCAAAAACTGGTCAACTGGCTCCTCGCCGTAGCCATGCTCGTCTTTGTCATGGTGATTGTTGGCGGCATCACCCGCCTGACCGAATCCGGGCTTTCGATCACCGAGTGGAAACCGGTGACGGGCGCCCTGCCGCCAATGAATGAGGCGCAATGGATTTCGGAGTTCGAAAAATACAAGCAGATCCCCGAGTATCTTGAAATCAACGGCCCGGCCGGAATGACATTGGCCGAGTTCAAGTTCATCTATTTCTGGGAATGGGTGCACCGGTTGCTCGGGCGTGTAATCGGGCTTGCCTTTGCGTTGCCGCTGGCATGGTTCTGGGTCAAACAGCAGATCCCGCAAAGTTATAAGGGCCGGTTGCTGGCACTGCTCGCGCTAGGCGCGCTTCAGGGTACGATCGGCTGGTGGATGGTTTCTTCCGGCCTCAGCGAGCGGACCGATGTTAGCCATTATCGCCTGGCCGTACATCTGTTGACGGCCTTGTTCATAATGGGCGGGCTGATCTGGACCGCGCTCGACCTGCGCCAGCTCGCACGCAATGGCGCCCACATCCCATCGCGTTTGACCGGCTTTTCCTTAACCATATTGCTGATCCTCTTCATCCAGCTGCTTTTTGGGGCCTGGGTGGCAGGGCTTAATGCCGGCTATGTCTCCAATAGCTGGCCGCTGATGAACGGCCGGATTTATCCTGAAGGCGTGGATTGGAGCCAAGGAGCGTGGTTTGCATTGACCCACGATCCATTCCTGACTCACTTCATCCACCGCTGGTGGGCTTGGGTCGCCGTGGGAGCACTGGTTCTCATGGCACGACGCCTCAAAAAGGCTGGGGCGCGAACGGTTTCGATTGCCATCCATTCAGCATTCGGGACGCAGATTCTGTTAGGAATTGCTACGGTAATGACCAACATGAACATCGTGCTGGCGGTGTTGCACCAGGCGGTGGGCGCGCTGGTTGTCGCATCGACCGTTTGGGGCGCGCACCGGTTGGGCGTGACAAGGGAGTAGTGGGCACATCATGGTCGAACTGGCGATAGTCTATGCGGTATTCCCCAGCGCGGGCGAAGCGCATGATTGTTGCCGGGCGCTGCTTGATGAAGGCTTGGTCGCATGCGCCAACCGACTGGCGCCGGTGATTTCTCATTACCGCTGGCAGGGTGAGCTTGAGACCAGCGAAGAACATCCTGTGTTATTCAAAACCCGCGCAGACCTGCAACAGGCTGCGATAGACAGGATAGCAAAACTGCATCGCCATGAAGTGCCGGCAATATTGAGCTGGCCGGCTTCGGTGGCTCATGCCCCCTTTGCCACCTGGGTTAAATCCGAAACACGGCAATAGGGTATTATTTTACCCGTCTCAAAACCCATGCATTTGCTTGACTAATCGAAGGCGGCGGGCCAATAGCGCGCGTCCGCTGAAGGGGATTCGATTCCCTTTGGCACCAAATCCCTATCGGAGGTTCGAACAGCAGCCATGAAAACGCTGTCCAAAGTCACGAAGTCGATCCGCCCGCAGGACGTCCAGAAGGATTGGCACATCATTGATGCCGATGGTCTGGTTGTCGGCCGCGTTGCGACGATTATCGCCAATATCCTGCGCGGCAAGCACAAGCCGAGCTACACCCCGCATGTCGATTGCGGTGACCATGTCATCGTGATCAACGCCGACAAGGTGAAGTTCACCGGCAAGAAGCTGGGCGACAAGGTTTACTATCGCCACACCGGCTATGCCGGCGGCATCAAGGGCGTCACCGCTGCCAAGGTTCTCGAAGGCCGTTTCCCCGAGCGCGTGCTCGAAAAGGCTGTTGAGCGCATGGTTCCGCGCGGTCCGCTCGGTCGCCAGCAAATGCGTGCCCTGCACCTGTACAACGGCACCGAACACCCGCATGACGGCCAGCAGCCCAAGGTGCTCGACGTCGCTTCCCTGAACCGCAAGAACAAGGTGGGTGCATAATGTCCGACACCGTAGAATCGCTCGCTGATCTCCAGACGCTGGGTGCCGAAGGTTCGGCTCCGGCAGCGCCCGCAGCCCCGCTGCGCGAAAAAGAAGTCGATGCGCAGGGCCGCGCTTATGCAACCGGCCGCCGCAAGGATGCGGTTGCCCGCGTTTGGCTGAAGCCCGGCACCGGTCAGATCGTGGTCAATGGCCGCGACCAGACCGTCTATTTCGCACGCCCGACGCTGCGCCTCGTCATCAACCAGCCGTTCGACGTCACCGACCGCGTTGGCCAGTATGACATCGTCGCCACCGTCAAGGGCGGCGGTCTTTCGGGCCAGGCAGGCGCTGTGAAGCACGGCATCGCCCAGGCGCTTTCAAAGTTCGAACCCGCGCTGCGCAGCGCCGTCAAGGCCGAAGGCTTCCTGACCCGCGACAGCCGCACAGTCGAGCGTAAGAAGTACGGTAAGGCGAAGGCCCGCCGCAGCTTCCAGTTCTCGAAGCGCTAATCGGAGCTCATCCGGAATTTGCAAAGGGCGGCCCTCGGGTCGCCCTTTTCTTTTGGGCAGCATCCGGTATCGCTTTGCCATGACCAAGACGATGTTGATTGCGGTACTCCTGCTGTTCGCTGCAGCCGGTATCTGGCTCTACCGATTGGGAGGGCCTGCCCAGCTGGAACTGGCCGACCGCTGGTGGCCCGGAAAGGCCGACGCCACCGGCCCAATCTTGCGCGGCCTTGTCTATGGCGACCAATCAAACGCGCAGCAAAGCTATGATATATATTTCCCGAAAGGCTTGTCGGACGGCAATTCGGAGACAGGCTGCAAGGGTACCAGATATCCGGCACTGATATTCTTCCATGGCGGATCTTGGCGGGATGGCGACCGGGAAAGTTATGCCTTTGTCGGTCGCGCTTTTGCGGCACGCGGTTTCATCACCTTCATCGCCGACTATCGCAAGGCGCCCGCGAATCGCTTTCCCGACTTTGTCGACGATGCAGCACACGCGATCGCCAGCGCCCGACTGGAAATTGGCAAGCATGGCTGCGCTGATCCGGGCAGGCTTTTCGTGATGGGGCACAGCGCAGGCGCTCATATTGCCATGCTCGCGGCGCTCGATCCGAAATGGTTGGCAAAGCACGGGCTTGATGCTTCCGCAATTAAAGGAATCATTGGCCTTGCCGGACCTTATGATTTCCTGCCATTCACAAGCGATGCCGCACGCGATGCGCTCGGCCATTGGCCCAGACCCGAGGAGACCCAGCCGATCCATTTCGCCAATGCCGGTGCCCCGCCGATGTTGCTGCTCACGGGTGATGCCGATACAACCGTCAAGCCGCGCAACAGCCGAGCGCTGGCAGGAAAAATCGCGGCTAGTGGGGGCAAAGCGCTCGCCAAATTCTATCCGGCGGTTACCCATAGCGGAATAATCATGGCCATTGCCCGTCCGTTCCGGGGCAAGGCACCGGTCATCGACGATATCCTCGCCTTTACCGCCGATAAATCACAATAGGCCTTACCCGCCCCATCAATCGGGCAAGGAAGAGTGGCAAGCCCCGCATAGTTAATATTTCCTTTGGAAGTTTGTGCGAAGACCGATCGGTACAATTGCGGGACGCACGATGGATAAATTCGGCAAGTATCGCGACCTGTTCGCAATCATTCTCGACTTGCGGGACGAGATGGACACACTGCGGCGCAGCGCCAGCGGGGAAAATCGTGCAATCTTGCACGCGCAATTGCAGGCGGCCTCCGGTGCCAATGTCGCCATTCTGATTACGGCCCTCTTGTTCTATCTATCTACCGTCGCTTTGCTGTCGACGGTAACGATCCCCTATTTCTCGATAGTCGGCGCGCCATTCGTTGTGCTGTCGCAACTGCTGATCCTGCGCCAGCACATTTTGCTTAAATCCTACGATCTCGATGCAGACCAGGACGCTGTTATCCTCAAGAAACTGCGCGACCGCTTTGTCGAATATGTCGGAATGGGAGCGATCGCATGGGCGGGGCTTATCTGCGATCTCTGGTCAGTGCCAGGGGACATTAATCATGTCATCGCCGGATCGACCGGATTTGGGCTGATCGGGGTGGGGGCTCTCACCTTTCTGTGCCTGCCCCGATCGATGCTCGCATGGCTGCTAATTGTAACCGCGGGCGGAATAGCCGGCCCGCTGCTATCGGCCGAGCAACTGCCCTGGTATTTCTATGCGGCGACCGCGATCTACGGCTTTGCGCTGCACCGTGTGGCCATGCGGCAATGGCGCGCCTTCCTGAAATCCATCGATGATGCCCATGCCTTCGCACATGCCCGGGCGGACTTTTACGAGCAAGAGCGCGAACGGCGCGACGAGATTGAAGCTGAACGAAAACGCGCCGAACTTGCCGAAACCGAGGCCCGCGCCAAGGCGGATCGCCAAAGGCAGGCCGAAATGGAGCAACTTGCTGCCGATTTCGAACGGTCGGTGTTGTTGACTGTCGACGCCATACACTCGGCGATTGGTTCGGTGGGCGAATCGGCGGGGCAATTGGCAACTATCGGCGTCCAGACCCGCAACCGAGCCGACGCGATGGCCATCATGGCTGAGAATATGAGCAACGCTATCCAGATGGTTGCCGGCGCCGCCCGCCAGCTTGGCGATGCATCGCATGCCATTTCCGAACAGGTAGGGGAGCAGGTTAACGCCGCAAATGCCGCCACCGGCAGCAGTCGCGCCAGCAGTGCCGCGATCGAAGAGTTGGCGAAGGATGCAAACAAGGTCGGCGAGATTGCCGCCATCATCGAAGATGTCGCCAGCCGGACCAATCTGCTCGCGCTCAACGCGACAATCGAGGCGGCGCGCGCTGGCGAGGCCGGGCGCGGCTTTGCGGTCGTAGCGCAAGAGGTTAAATCGCTCGCCAGCCAGACACACCAGGCCATCGCATCGGTTTCGGGCACGGTGGCCAATATCCAGGCACAGATGTCATCGACCGCGCAAAAGGTTGAATCGGTGGTCGAGCGGATCGATCATGTCCACCATGGCGCTGGCAATATTGCCGCCGCAATCTCTCAGCAACAGGCGGCAACGCGCGAGATTGGGGACAATGCCGAGAATGCTGCGCGCGATGCCGAAGAGGTGCGCACTCAAAGCCGCGAGGTGAATCAGGATGCGCTGCGGGTGGGCGAAGTCGCGGATGAAATGCACCAGGTGATGCGCGAGATGGAATCGCGCGCGCAAACCCTGCGCGAAGCCAGCGGGGCGTTTCTCCAGAAGTTGCGCAGGGCCTGATTTCAGCCGAGCCGGGGGGTAAGGGCAGCGGCAATCCGATCCATCGCAGACTGCAGCCATTCTCCCATTTCGGCATCGCCCACCGAATCAAGCCGTACCACCTGGGGCATTGAAAGCCCGACGCGCAGCGTAGCGCCCCAGCGTCCGTCAGCCAGCTTGACGCAGCGCACTGGCTGGCCGAGACGAACGCCATCGGCGGTCATCGCCTTATGGATCGCGACTGCCGCATCGAAATCCAGTGTCCGGCTCACCGCTCCGCTGTTATCATGGCACAGATCGAGCGTGACCAGCGTCTGCATTTCGATCGGATGTTCCCGCTCTTCATCGACATCTTCTGCCGGGGCAGCTGCAACCTTGCGCGCGCGCAAATTGTCGGCGAGCTTGCCTGCGGCGTGATTGAAGGCAGAGACAACGCGGGTGACGCGTTCGATGCTGATATTCTGGAACCGCTCAAGTTCGAAAAGCGAGGCCGAAAGACGAAGCGCCAGCCCGGCATTGCCACTTGCGGGCAGTGCCCCCGCCCCTGCCCATCCCAAAGGAACTTCCGCCCGGCGGAACACAGTTGCCATACCTGGGGCCAAAGGCGCAGCTGACGAAGCCATCCCCGCCGGCAGCAGCGCGAAACCGCTGAAAGGCGGGCCGCCCATGAACTTCGATCCGGTGAGGAAGACGATGATGCCGCGCGCCAGATAGTCGTGGATCGCCTGGGTGGTGATCCGCGCCTGGCAGGCATCCACCACGAAAGCGACATCCTCATCAAATCGTGACGTGAGCCGGTCGATATCGTCGAGATGCGGCAGAACCAGCCCGGTTTTGGAGCCGTGCACAACATGCACCAGCGGATAACGGCCTGCGGCCAGTGCCCCGGCTATCGCGCTTTCCATTTGCGAGGTCAGGCTTTCGCTATCAAATGCCTCTCCTTCAGGATTGCGCACAGGAAAGTCGCCCATTTCGATCGGGGGCAGGCCCTCAATCTCCTGGCCAGGTTTCACATCGGTGATCAGCGCGGTTTCATTGGCGAAATAGCGTCCGGCAGCGCTGTGGATGCAGCCCGATCCGACCTCGTCGGCACCGAGCAACAGGTTGGCGATGCCGCCCGGCTTGCGCCCTGCCACAGCGAGCAACGCTACATATTCAAGATCGGTGCCGGACGGTGCGAAAAAAATGTCGGTGCCAGTCGGCAAGCGATAGGCGGCCGCTATCCGACCGCGCAATATGTCTAGATAGTCGGAATAGGCGTGACCCGATTCCAGCCTTTCGGCTCCGTCAGCGAATTCGGTCTCGAGGAACGCCATCGCATCGGCGCTGAGATCGTTCGCGGTCGATGATGCAAAGGCGAGCACGTCGCGTGGATAGGGTGCGCTATGATAGCGATTCAGTCCGCTTGTGGGATCGAGCACGATGCGCGCGTCGCCACCTCTGGTCATCCAGTCGGCCAGTTCGGAAATTTTCATAAGCGCGTAACCGGCCCTTTGTTTCCCTTGATGGCCGCTGCCTATAGCTGCCAAGCCGCAATTAGGAAATTGCGAAATTCGGCAAAGCGATTATGAGCGGCGGAAATCAGCGGCAAAGCCGCCCAAGGATATGATCATGACCGAGCCTACCCGCCTTACCGACGAAGCCCGCAAGAATTTGCGCATCCTGTTCATTGCCAAGCATGCGCTGGGCGATGGCAGCCTGCACGGCACCGATGGCAACCATTCGCCCTATCATTATGAAATGAAGTCGATCCTCGCCGGGCTGTTCGAGAAATTGAGCGTGGCGAACAATTATGAATCGCTCTTCACCGATCCGGGCGTCGATTTTGTCTGGCCGATGCTCAACCGCGGCGGCTTCTTCAATTCGGAAATGCTTTGCCCGCTTCTGTGCGAACGATTGGGTGTCCCTTATCTCGGCGCCAACCCGATCCTGCGCGGTCTGGCGGATGACAAACATCTGACCAAACTGGAGGGAAAAGCGCGCGGCGTGCCTACATGCGACTGGGCGGTCTACCGCGCTGGCGCGCCGGTAGAAGAAGCCCGCTGCCCCAAGGGCAGCCGTTTCGTGATCAAGCCCAATAACAGCTCGGCGAGCTGGGGAATCGGCGATGCGACCGATTGGCAGGGCGTCAAGGAAGCCGTGCTGCGCATCCATGCCGAAGGCCATGACGCGATTGTCGAACCGTTCATGAATGGCAGCGATGTCGAAGTGCCAGTCATCACCAAGGATGGCGCGCCGTTTGTGATGCCCCCGATGCTGTTCAAACAGGCCGATCCGTCGCACCTGCGCACCCATGCTGAAAAGCGCGACCTGGTTGCGCGTGAGCACAAATATACGCTGGTGCCTTTTGAGGGCGATGAAGCCTGGGAAAAGATCAAGGCGATGACACTGACACTGGCGGAGATTTTCCGCCCGTTTGATTTCGGTCGTTTCGAATTCCGTTTCAATGAGGAAACCGGCGAGATCAACTTGCTCGAGGTCAATCTGCAGTGCAACCTTTGGTCGGAAAAAGTCTATGGCCGTTCAGCGGTGCTGATGGGCTGGAAGCAGGAAGACCTGATCGAGACCATCATCGCCGAAAGCCTGATCCGCCACGGATTGATGCCTAGGATATAAACCCGCATTCAACTGCGCAGTTAAAAATTGCATTTGCTTGGGGGTGCCCGCTTGGTTAGGGCGTTCACAGATTCAGTATCGGGATAGAGACATGGCCGAATTCACTTTGCCGAAGAACAGCAAGGTCCAGAAGGGCAAGACCCACGCCGCGACCAGCAATGGCACCGCGCGCAAGTTCAAGGTCTATCGATATGACCCCGACAGCGGCGAGAATCCGCGTTATGACACTTTCGAGGTCGATACCGACAATTGCGGCCCGATGGTGCTCGACGCACTTATCAAGATGAAGTCCGAACAGGATTCTACTTTGACTTTCCGCCGTTCGTGCCGCGAGGGCATTTGCGGTTCATGCGCGATGAACATGAACGGCAAGAATGGCCTTGCCTGCACCACCGCGATCGAAGACTGCAAGGGCGAAGTCACAATCACCCCACTGCCGCATATGGAAGTGGTCAAGGACCTCGTTCCCGACCTCTCGCATTTCTACGCACAATACGCCTCGATCAAGCCCTGGCTGCAGACCGTCACCCCGACCCCGTCGGGCAAGGAGCGCCTGCAAAGCCCCGAAGATCGTGCAAAGCTCGACGGCCTTTACGAGTGCATCCTGTGCGCCTGCTGCTCGACCAGCTGCCCGTCTTACTGGTGGAACAGCGACAAATTCCTTGGCCCGGCAATCCTCTTGCAGGCCTATCGCTGGCTCGCCGACAGCCGCGACGAGATGACCGGCGAACGCCTCGACGACCTTGAAGATCCGTTCCGCCTCTATCGCTGCCACACCATCATGAACTGCGCCAATGCCTGCCCGAAGGGGCTGAGCCCGGCCAAGGCAATTGCCGAAACCAAGAAGATGATGGCGGAGCGCCAGATTTGAACGCCAAATCATGAACGATGGCATAGAGGAGCCAAAGCGCGCCGAACATTTTGATGCCGAGGCATTGGATGGTGGCTGGCTTAGCTGGAACCTCAACGACCAAACCCGGTTCAACGCTTTCATCGAGCCGCTATCGGTGCGGCTCGAGGCACCATTGCCCGATGGACGACCGCGCGCGCGAATCCGCATGCACCCGACGCGCAAGCACACCAACCTGGGCAACAATGTCCATGGTGCGGTGACGCTTGCTTTGATAGACGTCGCCTTGTTTGCCGCTTCGCACCAATTTGGTTCGCTCAACGCCGGATTTTCGGTGACCTTAGATCTGGGTACCCAATTTATCGGTGGTGGACGCGTTGATGAGCCGCTCGATGCAGTTGTCGAGCAAGTGCGCGAAACCGGTCGGCTGATTTTCCTGCGCGGCATGGTGGTGCAGGGGCCGAACGATGAACATATCGTCGCTTCCTTCTCGGGAACGATCCGCAAGGCATCCCAAGACAAGAAATGACCGGATTGCTCGCTGCCTATGATGCGCTGGTTGCTGCAGGCGAGCTGAAACCGGATCCGGACCAGGCGCATGCCGCCGCCAAGCTGGCGGAAATTCAGCAACAGCTGGAAAATGTTCCGACCAGCGTCAGCCCGTTGAAGCGACTGCTTGGCAAAAAGCCGGAGCCTGTACGCGGGCTCTATCTATGGGGCGGAGTGGGTCGCGGCAAATCGATGCTGATGGACCTGTTTTTCGACAATGTCCGGTTCGACAGCAAACGCCGCGCGCATTTCCATGAATTCATGCTCGATATCCATGCGCGGCTGAAGGTGGAGCGCGAGAAGGAAAAGGGCGATCCAATTCCGCCAGTCGTTGCGGCATTGGCGGCCGAGGCCCGCTTGCTGTGTTTTGACGAGATGGTGGTCAATAACATGGCTGATGCGGCGATCATGTCGCGGCTGTTTGCCGGGCTGTTCGATGCGGGCGTCACCGTGATCACCACATCGAACCGGCACCCCGATGATCTTTACAAGGATGGCCTTAACCGCCAGCTTTTCCTGCCTTTTATCGATTTGGTGAAAGTGCGGCTTGACGTCATGGCGTTAGATGGGCCGACCGATTATCGCCGCGACCGGCTCGGGCATGCACGAACCTGGCTGGTTCCAAATGGCCCCGAAGCGACCAAGGAATTGTCCGAGACCTTCTTCCACCTGACCGACTATCCGCCAGAGGACCGGGCGCATGTGCCTTCGGCCGACATCGATGTTGGTGCCGGGCGCACGATGCATGTTCCCAAGGCGCTGAAAGGTGTTGCGGTCTTCTCGTTCAAGCGCTTGTGCGCGGAAGCGCGCGGAGCCGCAGACTATCTGGCGATCGCCCGGCGATTCCACACCGTCATCATCGTCGGCATCCCAGTACTCGGGCCGCACAACCGCAACGAGGCTGCACGTTTCGTGACGCTGATCGATGCGCTTTACGAATATAAGGTCAAACTGATCGCTGCCGCCGATGCGGCACCTGATGCGCTCTATCCGCAAGGCGATGGCCGGTTCGAGTTCGAACGCACCGTATCCCGATTGATGGAAATGCAGTCAGAGGAATATCTGGCCGAAGGGCACGGCGCGCGTTAGGCTGCTGCAAAGGGAGTAAAGGATGATGAAGACCTTATCGGCAATTGGCGCAGCCTTGCTGGCCTGTGTTTCGACCCAGGCACTTGGTGCAGAGACGTCCAACCGGCAGTCAGAGCGCGACTTGTTCGCCAAGATTGTTGAAATTCCGACGGTCAAAGGCCGCACAGCCGAGTTCAAGAAACTGACAGGGCTGTTGACAGCCGAGTTTCGCAAGGTCGGAATTACCAATGTGGTGGTCAAGGACCATGACGGCACACAGACTTTGATCGCACGCTGGCCTGCAGCCAAACCCAGCGGGAAGAAACCGATCCTGCTGATGGCGCATATGGATGTGGTCGAGGCCAAGGAAAGCGATTGGAAGTTTCCGCCTTTCCAGTTTCGTGAAGAGAATGGATATTATCTCGGTCGCGGATCGAACGACAACAAAGCGGCGCTGACCGGCATCCTGATAGCCCTGCAATATCTGCGTGCAGAGGGATTTGCCCCCAGCCGCGACATCATTGTGCTGTTTACCGGCGATGAAGAAACCAGCGGCGACGGTGCCCGGCGGGCGGCAACCGAATGGCGTTCGCTGATCGATGCCGAATATGCGCTCAACGGCGATGCAGGTGGTGGATCGGTATACAAGGATGGCAGGCCCGATGTCTTTGCCATGCAGATCGCCGAGAAAACCTATGCCGATTACAAGCTGACGGCGATCAATCGCGGCGGGCACAGCAGTGCGCCCCGGCCGGACAACGCCATTTACGCCTTGGCGAATGCAATAACGGCACTGGAACACCACCGCTTTCCGCCGATGATCAACGATGCCACCCGCGCGGGTTATGAGCAAATCGCCAAGCGCGATGGCGGACAGTTCGGCGAACTGGTGAAACGCTTCCTCGCCGATCCCAATGACCGGGAATCCGCCGACCTGCTCGAGCAGTTTGATCCGGGCTACACCCGCACCCGCTGCGTTGCAACGATGCTGTCTGGCGGGCACGCGCCCAATGCCTTGCCGCAAAAGGCCGAAGCTAATGTCAATTGCCGGATTTTCCCGGGTGTTTCGATAGAAGCGGTACGCCAGCAGTTGCAGAATCTTTCAGGCCCAGACGTTTCGGTCACTGTGGTTCCCGGTTCGCCGACTCCTGAAACCTCCCCATCGCCGATGCGCGAGGACATATTGGAAGCCTATAAGGCGGCGGTCGCGACACGGTTCAAGGATACGCCAGTGATTCCATTCCAGTCGGCGGGTGCAACCGATGGTGCTTTCCTGCGTGCAAACGGCATTCCGGTTTATGGCTTTGGCGGTCTGTGGGGCATAGTAGGCGAACTAGAAGGTGCACATGGGCTCAACGAACGCGTAAATGCGGACGGGTTCCACGGCCAGATACCGATCTGGATGGACATGCTAAAGCGCCTCGCGGGCTAATTTTCCTGCCATTATTGCTATTGCGAACTGTTATCACAAAAAGCCTTAACTATGGGCTTTTATAGGGTTGCCGTAGGGTTCGAATCGGCCTAACGCGCCCCTAATTCCCTTAACGGTACGTTCCGTGTCGATGGCGCGTGCCTCAGGCCCAAAGGAAGGACATGGTAATGGCCCGCAAGAAGATCGCCCTAATCGGCGCAGGCAATATCGGCGGCACGCTCGCTCACCTCGCAGCCCAAAAGGAACTGGGCGATATCGTCCTGTTCGACGTTGTTGAAGGCGTGCCACAGGGCAAGGCGCTCGACCTGTCGCAGTGCGGCCCGGTCGAAGGTTTTGATGCCAAAATCACCGGTTCGAACGATTACAAGGATATTGCCGGGGCCGATGTGATCATCGTCACCGCCGGTGTCGCTCGTAAGCCCGGTATGAGCCGCGACGATCTTCTCGGCATCAACCTCAAGGTGATGAAGGCTGTTGGCGAAGGCATTGCTGCCAACGCGCCGAACGCATTTGTTATCTGCATCACCAACCCGCTCGACGCGATGGTGTGGGCGCTGCGCGAATTCTCCGGCCTGCCGCACAACATGGTG
>DASUDM010000213.1:0-5300 GCA_036275575.1 Sphingorhabdus sp.
CTTGATCGCGATAGCGAGGGCCTGTTGCTGCTCACCGACGATGGACGGCTGCAGGCGCGCATTGCCGAGCCGAGGCACAAGATGCCCAAATGCTATCTGGTGCAGGTGGAAGGCGATATCGATGATGCCGCTTTGGATCGCCTCCGCAAAGGTGTGATGCTGAAAGACGGGATGACTAAGCCAGCCAAGGCCGAACGGATTGGCGATCCGCAGCTATGGCCCCGCGATCCGCCGGTGCGATTTCGCAAATCGGTACCCGATTGCTGGATCAAGTTGACCATCAGCGAGGGGCGAAATCGCCAAGTGCGGCGGATGACAGCAGCGGTCGGATTTCCGACTCTGCGCTTGGTGCGTTGGTCGATCGGTGATTGGACGGTCGAAGGTTTGGCGCCAGGCGAATGGCGCGAAATCCGCGTTTAGATTTCAGCTGTCCAAAGCATAGCCGACCGAACGGATCGTGCGGATCGGATCTTCCCTGCCGGGCATTTCGATGGCGCTACGCAGGCGGCGGATGTGGACATCGACCGTGCGCAATTCGATATCGCTGTCATGCCCCCAGACGGCGTCGAGCAACTGGCTGCGCGATTGGGCACGGCCTGGCCGTTCCATGAAGTGGCGCAGCAAACGGAATTCGGTCGGGCCAAGGGCGATCTGCACGCCATCGCGTTTCACCCTCACGGCAACCGGATCAAGCTCCAGATCGCCAACCACCAACGTGCTGCCGGTTATTGCGGGTCGTGTGCGGCGCAAAACCGCCTCGACGCGGGCGCGCAATTCGCGGGGCGAAAAGGGTTTGGTGACATAGTCGTCGGCGCCGGTTTCAAGCCCGCGGATTCGGTCTTCTTCCTCGCCACGCGCTGTCAGCATGATGATCGGGATCGATGCTGTATCCTTGCCTTTGCGCAGGCGGCGGCAAACCTCGATGCCAGGCAATTGTTCGATCATCCAATCGAGGATGACGATGTCGGGTCCGAATTCTTCGGCAATCAGCAATGCTTCTTCGCCATCGGCGGTTTGTTCGACGGCAAATCCCGCGCTCTCGAACGTCCAAGACAGGAGCTCGGCGAGCGCCGGTTCATCCTCAACGATGAGGATTTTGGGTGTCATGCGTCGTCTTCAACGCGCACTGCGCCGCTGCGATCGGTGAAATAGCGGCCAGTCGCTGCATAGTAGACCATTTCTGCAACATTGGTCGCATGGTCGCCGATACGCTCCAGATTGCGTGCAATGAACAGCAGATGCGCCGCGGTGCTGATCGTCGCGGGATTTTCCATCATGTGCGAAACGAGGTTACGGAACAGGCTGTTGTAAAAGTTATCTAGCTTTTCATCGCGCGCGATCACTTCGACCGCCAGGTGGGAATCGCGCGCCGCATAGGCATTGAGTACGTCGCGAACCATGCCCTGGGCGATTTCTGCCATTGCCGGGATCAGCGTAAGCGGTTCGATCGAACCTTTGGCTCCCATTTCACCGACGCGCTTCGCGACATTCTTGGCATAGTCGCCAATACGCTCAACAACGCCCGAGATTTTGAGCGCCGCGATTACGTCGCGCAGGTCGTCCGCCATCGGAGCGCGCAAGGCGATGATGCGGATCGCGAGTTGGTCGACCTCTGCTTCGAGCGCATCAAGCTTCGCGTCCGATGCAACCACCAGCTTGGCTTTGGCCTCGTCACGGTTGACAAGTGCGTCGATAGCATCGGCAATCGCCACTTCAGCAAGCCCGCCCATTTCGGCAATCAGGCCGCGCAGCTTGCTGATATCTTCGTCGAATGCCTTGACGGTATGGTTTTCTGCCATGTCGGGTCCTTATCCGTAACGACCGGTGATATAGTCTTTGGTGCGCTCTTCGCGCGGATTGGTGAAGATCGTCGACGTCTCGCCATATTCGACCATCGAACCAAGGTGGAAAAAGGCGGTGCGCTGCGAAACGCGTGCGGCCTGCTGCATCGAGTGGGTGACAATGACGATCGCGTAGCGGCCCTTGAGTTCGTCGATCAGTTCCTCGATGCGCGCGGTCGCAATCGGGTCAAGCGCAGAGCAGGGTTCGTCCATTAGGATGACTTCTGGGCTAACGGCTATGGCGCGTGCGATGCACAGGCGCTGCTGCTGGCCGCCGGAAAGCGCGGTGCCTGCATCGGTCAGGCGATCCTTTACCTCATCCCAAAGACCGGCGCGGCGAAGCGATTTCTCCACGATGGCGTCCATGTCTGCCTTGGTAGCGGCGAGGCCATGGATGCGCGGGCCGTAAGCCACATTCTCATATATCGATTTGGGGAACGGGTTCGGCTTCTGGAATACCATCCCGACGCGCGCGCGGAGCTGCACCACATCCATCCCGCTCGAATAAATGTCTTCGCCATCGAGCTTGATTTCCCCCTCAATGCGGCATCCGGCAATCGTATCATTCATGCGGTTCAATGTCCGCAGGAAGGTCGATTTGCCGCAACCCGAAGGGCCGATGAACGCGGTGACATGCTCGGTCGCGATATCGATCGAGACATCGCGGATCGCTTGCTTGTCGCCGTAAAAGACGTTCACGCCGCGGGTGGAGATTTTGAGATTGGAGTTTTCTGACATGATCCTACCAGCGAGTCTCGAATTTGTTGCGAAGATAGATGGCGACGCCGTTCATGGCGATAAGCACGAACAACAGCACAATAATGGCCGCCGAGGTGTTTTGGACAAAGCCCTGATCGACCTCGTCGGACCACAGGAAGATCTGCATCGGCAGAACCGACGACGGATCGGTGACGCCGCCCGGCGGGGTTGAGACGAATGCGCGCATCCCGATCATCAAAAGCGGCGCGGTTTCGCCCAGTGCACGTGCCATGCCGATGATGGTACCGGTCAAAATGCCCGGAAGCGCAAGTGGGAGGACGTGATGGAACACCGTTTGCACCTTGCTAGCGCCAACCGCGAGCGCGGCATCGCGGATCGAAGGCGGCACTGCCTTGATGGCATTGCGACCGGCAATGACGATGACAGGCATCGTCATCAGCGCCAGCGTCATACCGCCAACCAGCGGCGATGACCGCGGCAGGTGCATCACCTGGATAAATACGGCAAGCCCGAGCAGGCCGAAGATGATCGACGGAACAGCGGCAAGGTTGTTGATCGACACTTCAACCCAATCGACCCAGCGCGAACGCGGAGCGAATTCTTCGAGATAGATGGCCGCGAGTACGCCCATGGGGAAAGCCAGTGCAAGGGTGACGAGCATCGTCAGGATCGAGCCTTTGACCGCACTCCATACGCCAGCATTGGCAGGGTCGGTTGAGTCCGATCCCGACAGAAACGCCCAGTCGAGACCCGAAATGCCATTCTTCAGCATCGTGAACAAAAGCACCGCAAGGAAGGTCATCGAAAGGACGATTGCGATCAGGCCAAGCGCCTTGAAACGACGCTCTGCCGCATAGCGCTTCTTGAGGCGTGCGGTCGCTTCGGGGGATTGCCAGTTACTCATAAGCCTCCCGGAAGCGCTTCACAACGCGCAGGGCAATGATGTTGAGGATCAGCGTCACGGTGAACAGCACAAGGCCCAGCGCGAATGCCGACAAGGTGGTCGGGTGGTCGAAGCTTCCTTCGCCGGTGAGCAGGGCGGCGATCTGGTAAGTGACCGTCGTCATGCGTTCGAACGGATTGGCCGAGAGGTTAGCCGAAGCACCAGCGGCCATGTAGACGATCATGGTTTCACCAATGGCACGGCTGATCGCGAGCATCACACCCGCGACAATGCCCGGGAGCGCGGCAGGGATGAGCACCTTTTTGATCGTTTCCGAAGTGGTCGCGCCCATGGCGAGCGAACCATCGCGCATCGCCTGCGGCACCGCAGCAATGCTGTCGTCGGCCATTGAGGATACGAAGGGAATGATCATCACGCCCATCACGAGTCCGGCAGCCAGCGCGCTTTCGGTCGAGGCATTGGTGATGCCGATGGCCGTCGCCAGATCGCGGATGAAGGGAGCGGCGGTCAGCGCCGCGAAATAGCCGTACACCACCGTGGGAATACCGGCGAGAATTTCGAGCATCGGTTTCAGGATGCTGCGCGCACGCGGGCTGGCATATTGGGTCAAGTAAATCGCGCTCATCAGGCCGAAAGGAATGGCGACCAGCATGGCGATGATCGCGCCGATGAAGAAGGTGCCCCAGAAAAGCGGCACTGCGCCAAGGTCGTCGCCCATGTCTGACGTGGCCGAGGCCATGGTGTCTGGCGTCCAGTTGGTGCCGAAGAGGAAATCGATGGGGCTGACCATCGAGAAGAAGCGCGCTGATTCAAAAATCAGCGAGGCAATGATGCCAACCGTTGTGATGATGGCGACGAACGACGCAACGAGCAACGCGACAAGCACGATCCGCTCGATACGCGTGCGTGCAGGAAAGCCTGCTTTGACGCGCGTATATCCGAAGGATCCGCCAGCTAGGGCGGCAATTAGCGACAATGCAGCCCCCATCCAGCCGAATTTGGACTGCGCCGCTGCAATGACAGGGGCGAGTTGCTGGGCAATGGGGTTCGACGCAAAGGCGTCAGGGTTTTGCGCCAAAGCAAAGGCTTCGTTCAACACCGTATCGCGTTCGAAATCGAAAGCCGGAAGCGATGCCGCCGCTGGATCAGCAAGGATGGCGCCGTGCACAAGGCCAGGCGAAATGAAGGTCCATAACCAGGCGACCAGCAAGGCAGGAACGACCGTCCAGATGGCGGCGTACAGCCCGTAATGGCCAGGCAAGGCAAGCTTGAGCTTGCCTGCAACCGGCGCGAAATGCGCCGATCGCGCACGTGACATGGCCCAGGCGATAACGCCCAGGCCAATCACGCAAATCAAGAGAAATGTTATCGGCATTGCCCCCGACTTTCCGGCTTATTTAAGGCCGCTCGCGTCCATCAATGTCATCTTTGCGACGACATCAGCATTTTTCGTGCGCACGTCTTCCGGTGCAATGACCATGCCCTTGGCTTTGAGGTAACCATCGGCGCCCCAAGCTTTTGAGAACTCGTTCAGGAACGGTGTGAGCGACTTGATCGCCTTCACATGAGCGGCCTTTACATAAAGATAGAGCGGACGCGCGCCGGGGTAGGAGAAATCCGAAACGCTCTCATAGGTCGGCATCACGCCTGACATCGGGATGCCCTTGATCTTCGACATATTCTCTTCGAGGAAGGAGAAGCCGAAGATGCCGATGGACTTCGGGTTTGCCGCAATTTTCTGCACGATCAGATTGTCATTCTCGCCCTGCTCGACATAGGCACCGTCGGTGCGAACCTTGGTGCACAGATCCTTGTGCTTGTCCTTGTCGCTATCC
>DASUDM010000214.1:0-4094 GCA_036275575.1 Sphingorhabdus sp.
CCGCCTGCCATCAGGATAGCCATATAGGCAATGATCCAGTTGGCTGAATTACGCGCCGCAATGCCAACGCGCTCGCCAGTTTTGAGGCCATGGCCTTCGACAAGCCCACCGGCAAGTGCCCGTGCGGCGCTATGGCATTCGGCGAAAGTCAGTCGCAAATCGCCGTCTACAAGGAATTCCTTTTCGGCATTCATCGCGCAGAACATCGCAAAATAATCGCGCAGATTGGCCGGAGCCTTCGCAATCATCGGAATCTGCACGCCATATTTTTCGACATGCGTGACGGCCAATGGGCCGTCATTGTCCATCAAGCGCGCAACGGTGCTATCAATTGCCTGGTCCAAGGCTGTCGGCATCGCGAATCTCTCCTTTGTTCTTTTTTATGCTCCCCTTTTGGCTATATAGGGCCGCAAATCCAAGAGGGGATGCAACTTGTACATTGCAACAGCCGCTGCCGCTGCCAGTGAGTATATAAAGTTCACAGATTTGGGCATTGGCCCCGTGGCTTTGGATCTCGGTATCTTCGAATTGCGCTGGTATTCGCTGGGATATCTCTTCGGGATATTGCTGGGATATTGGCTGTTGACCAAGCTGATACAAAAGCCGGGCTCCCCAATGTCGCGCGAGCATGCAGATGACATGATCCTTTACGCGACGCTCGGCATCATATTGGGCGGGCGCATCGGATATATATTATTCTACCAACCCGGCATGCTCGCAACGCCGCTGGAAATATTCAAATTGTGGGAAGGCGGAATGTCGTTGCACGGCGGAACGCTCGGCACGATATTTGCCATTTGGCTGCTTGCTCGCAGGTACAATCTCTCTTTCCTAAGGGTGTGCGACTATATTGCCTGCTGCGTACCCTTCGGCCTTTTCCTTGTTCGCCTAGCCAATTTCGCGAACAGCGAATTGTGGGGGCGAGTGACCGATGTCAAATGGGCCATGGTTTTCCCCAATGGCGGCGATCTGCCACGCCACCCCAGCCAGTTATATGAAGCCGGTGCCGAAGGATTGCTGATGGCAGCAATTCTGTGGCCGCTATTTTTCAAGACTGACGCACGATACAAACCAGGCTTCCTGTTTGGCATGGCCGCATTGATTTATGGGGCTGCCAGATTTGGGATCGAGTTTGTCCGTGAACCCGACGCGCATTTGCAGCATGTCGTCGAACAGACCGGTTTGAGCATGGGGCAGTGGCTTACAATTCCGATGTTGCTGCTGGGGCTTTACCTTGTCCTGACTGCGAAAGGCCGGCGCAAGCGGATCGAACCCGTCGCTGGTACGGACAGTGTCGCCTGAGATACCAAATCTGGCGGCCGTGCTCGCCAAGCAGATTGAGGCATCGGGCCCGATCAGCGTTGCCGAGTATATGCGCGCGGCCAACGAGGTTTATTATTCCAAAGGCGATCCGCTAGGCACCAAAGGCGATTTCATCACCGCCCCTGAAATCAGCCAGATGTTCGGTGAACTGATTGGCATGTGGCTGACGGACCTGTGGATCCGCTCTGGCCGGCCCGAGAGTTGTAAATATGTAGAACTGGGTCCGGGACGTGGGACCCTTGCAGCCGATGCCCTCCGTTCGATGCGCCAGTTCGGCTTCGAGCCGGAAGTCTATTTCGTCGAAACCAGCGAAGCACTGCGCCGGATGCAAGCCAACGCTGTCCCGGCCGGCCAGTTTGTCGAAAACGTGGAGGCCTTGCCCTTTGAAGGGCCGTTATTGATTGTTGCCAATGAGTTTTTCGATGCGCTGCCGGTGCGGCAATTGATTTCGACGCATGCTGGATGGCGCGAGCGCGTCGTGGTTCGGGATCGGGGAAGCAAGTTCATGGCAACGCCCGGAATGTATCCGATGGACGAAATGGTCCCGCCCGAGTTTCGCAACGCGCCCAGCCCCAGTGTCTACGAGACCTGTCCTGCGGCAAGCGGGATCATGTACGAACTTGCCGGGCGCATTTCGTCGCAAGGTGGCGCCATGCTGATTGCTGATTATGGCTACATGCTGCCCGGGATTGGCAGCACGCTGCAGGCCGTACGCGGGCACGAATTTGCAGATCCGTTTGAAAATCCTGGCGAGCACGATCTGACGGCGCATGTCAATTTCCTGGAACTCGCCAATCTTGCAAGCATGCGTCATCTGCGCGTTAACGGACCGGTAGAGCAAGGCCAATGGCTCAAGGCAGTGGGGATCGATGCTCGCGTCCAGGCCCTATGCGCCAGTCAGCCCGATCAATCCGATGCAATCGTTGCGGCGCGTGATCGGTTGGTTGAGGCAACCGGGATGGGCAGTCTCTTCAAGATTCTTGGTATTTCCAACATAGATTGGCCGCAACCCGAGGGTTTTGCCCGTGAAGCAGGGCCGGGATGAAATCAGTCTGACGAAAGCCAGGTTGCAACCTCGCCGGCTAGCTTGTTTGCCGCGGTGTTGAGGGCTTCGCCAGCCGGGCGGGGCTTGATTTCCGATACGGCCTCTCGCGCTTCGAAACGCCGTTTGTCGATCGCGCCGCCTTTGCGGATGTGAACCGCATCGAGCACGACAACAGCCTCCATCGTTCCTTCATCAATGCCAAATTCCACGAGCTGGCCCGACAGATATCTTTCCGCCTTGCCAGCGGTTTCGACCTCGCTCAGAATCAGGGTACCGTTCTTTGCAGACAGCGTTTCGGCGAGCAATTGCTGCATTAGAATTGCCGGCTTGTCGGTCCACACACTGTCTTTGAGGTAGGCGACATTGCCTGCGTCGATCTGCACCGGCACACGGTTGGTGTCGAGTTTGCGGGGAACCTCAGGCGCCAACACCACAAGCGCATCTTTAGCGGCTCCGCTCTTGCTTGTACCGGCCGCAACGCTGTTGTCTGCTGATAGTGTCAGCAGCGAAACCGGTGCTTCGCTTCCCAAGCTGACACAGGCTGACAAGGCGGCGGTCGCCCCAGCTGAAATGGCGAACGCCTTGGCCAAACGGATGGACACAAATCTCCGCATCATTTGCTCCTACCCGGTTCATAATCCGGCAATTTGGGGGCCGTCACGATTCCACCAATGCCTTGCTGGTCGACGCGCTCGGTTACCGATTGCAGCGAAGCGGACAGGCGCCGCAAATCCCGCGCAAGCTGGTTCACCTCCGGAAGCGTCTGCGAATTCAGGGTTTCAAGCGCCGGATTCGCTTGGTTCAGAGAGGTCTCGAGCGCTGCAAGGCTCCCATTGGCCGAACGCAGTGTTTTGCGCAGTTCTGCGAGCATGGGTCGACCCTCACTGTCCAGAAGGGTGTTTGCGCTAGCGGAGAGAGTTGTCAGCTGCTCAGCTGCTGCCCCGACTTTCGTTAGTGCAACACGCGACTCCTGAATTGCGGCCCGCAAGTCAGGTGCTTGGGTGGCCAGCGATCCGGAGAGGCTTTCGACATTGTTGAGGATTTGTTCGATCGACTGCTGGTTCTTGTCGGACAAGACGATGTTCAGCCGTTCGGTGAGCGTTGACAAACGCTCTACCAGCAATGGCGCATTGTTGAGGATTTCACCGAGCGCGCCTGGCTTTGTCGGGATGACGGGGCGTCCTGCAGGGCATTCACTTCGCGGGTTTTGTTCGGGACAGCGAATGGGCGGAGCGCCTTTAATGGCTCCATCCAGCTGGATTTCGGATACGCCGGTGAAACCGACACCGCTGATCGTCGCGGTCGTTCCCTGCAGGATAGCGGTATCGGAATCGATCGAGATACGAACGCGGACAAAATCCGGATCCGGACGCCACAATTTGATGTCCTGCACCTGCCCAACGGGAACCCCGGCAAAAGTCACCCCGGAACCTTTGGCAATCCCGTTTACCGATTGCTGGAAAAAGATATCATACTCAGCCTTGTTGCCATCGCCGATACGGGAAAGCCACACGGTGAATCCGGCAACTATGGCCAGCAGCACAAGCGTTACGGCACCAACCAGGACATAATGCGATTTGGTTTCCATTGTTCGCCTTATGGCCTTTCCCGCCGATGATTGTCCATGGCAATTCCCATTTTAGGATTCCAACCTTTCATGGCCGAGCCGGGCTGCCCGGCCACGCGGGCCAGTGAAATATTCGTTTATCCAGGGGTGGTCGGTTGC
>DASUDM010000215.1:0-2353 GCA_036275575.1 Sphingorhabdus sp.
GTAATCTTGTAGCCCTGATCCGCGCCGGCAAGCAGCACGACCGGTGTACCGCCAGCAAATTGCACGATATCTGGATAGCTGACCCAATAGGGCGCGGGGATGATTACCTCATCGCCCTTGTCGACAGTGGCAACCAGCGCGTTGAACAAGGTGTGCTTCCCACCCGCGTTCACGGTGATCTGCTTTGTGGTATAGTCAATGCCATTGTCGCGCTTGAACTTCGCCTGGATTGCAGCCTTGAGTTCGGGAATGCCGTCGACAGCGGTATATTTGGTCTTGCCCGAACGGATCGCCTCGATCGCGGCTTCCTTCACGAAATCGGGAGTATCGAAATCGGGTTCGCCTGCAGACAGGCCGATAACGTCGAGCCCGCGTGCTTTCATTTCGAGGACCCGGCCCGACATGGCGAGCGTGGGCGAAGGCGCGATGCGGCCGAGTGCGGCGGAAAGCCTGTCGATCATTTGTTATTCCCGAAGCTGTAAAGGACGAAGCAAGATTGCGCGCTTGCCCCTAGAGCGAGCGTGGAAATTACGCAACCCTTGTGGCCGGCATCAGCCCGCGCAAACTGTTTCCGAGAAGAAACCCCTGCTCCAGATCGGCCTCGGTCAAATCCGCCTCAATCGCGCGACCGCTTTCCAGCAATTCCCGGCGCAAGACGGATGGTAGCAATCCCCTCGCAAGTGGGGGGGTAAGCAGCCGATCATCGCGCGCCACGAAAAGGCAGGTAAGGCTGCCTTCGGTTAGATAGCCTTGCGCATCGACAAAGACGACTTCGTCGGTGCCCGCCGCGATCCGCGCTTCATCATAGAACCCGCGATCGGTGGTCTTGTGCCGCAGCCGGAAATCACCGCTGTTGACGGGCAGGGGAAGCAGGGCAACATTCCAGACCGTCTTGCCAGAGGCCGGAATGGCACCGATTTCAACGGACAGGACGCCGCTTCGCGACGCCAGCAATCGTATTTTGGCGTCATGATCGAGATGGAAGGCAGCCGCGTGCAGCCGGTTGCGCGCCTCATGCCGATCGAATTCAAACGCGAGCGCCTGCGCACTTGCCTTCATCCGCTCCAGATGCAGCTCGAGGCGCAATATACCCGCAGCGGGTTCAAAGCGCATGGTTTCGATAAGATCAAAGTCGCGTCGCTGCACCCGCGCAAATTCCCCCTTGGCCAGGCATTCTGCCCATTCGGTTGCAAACTCTGAATCTGCCACCACTCCTGAACCAAGCCCCAAGCTTGCCTGCTTGGTTGTTTCATTCAAGTGAAATGTTCGTATCGCGACATTGAAGGCCGCGTCGCCATTGGCATCGATGCGTCCGATCGAACCGCAATAGATGCCGCGAGGGCTTGTCTCTACTTCGTCGATGATTTCCATGGCGCGGATCTTTGGCGCGCCCGTTATAGATCCGCACGGAAATATTGCGCGCAGCAGATCAATGGCATCGCTGCCCGGTTCCAGTTCCGCAGTAACTGTCGATGTCATTTGGTGAACGGTCGGATAGCTCTCGACTGCAAATAGTTGCGGCACATCGACCGATGCAGCTTTGGCCACCCGCGACAAATCGTTGCGCAGCAGGTCAACGATCATCAGGTTTTCCGCGCGCTGTTTGGGATCGGCCTTCAACTCGGTCGCGAATGCAGCATCGGCCAAGGGGTCAGCCGCACGAACCGCCGTGCCCTTCATCGGTTTTGCGGTAACGCGCCGGTCGCGAAGTGCGAAGAAGAGTTCGGGGGAAAAGGATAGGAACCAGTCATTCCCCGTCCAGATTATTCCGCCATATCCCGCCGCTGCACGCAG
Source organism: Sphingorhabdus sp. (assembly GCA_036275575.1). Lineage (GTDB taxonomy): Bacteria > Pseudomonadota > Alphaproteobacteria > Sphingomonadales > Sphingomonadaceae > Sphingorhabdus_B. Next base: position 1,795 of record DASUDM010000215.1, read on the forward strand.
CCTCAGTGCGGCGTAAAATGCCAGCGGATCGCCAGCATATCTTACTGCGGCACGAAAGGTCAGGTTTGCCTGATAGATGTCCCCGGCCGAAATATACTCTTCGACTGCGTCGAAAGCCTTTGCATACTCGTCTCGGACGATGCCCGGCCGAACTGGCCCAAGCCAGTTTCCTTCTGGTGCAGGCAGGAAATCGGCGACCCGCTCGGCCGGAATCTCTTCATATCCTTCGAAAAAGCCGAACCAGGCAAGCCCGGCAGGGAGTTCGCGTTCGGCCAGTTTTCCGACCAGCCTCGGCTCAAGCGCGAAACCGGCCTCATAGGCGAGAAAGCCTGCGACATGCATTCCTGATTGTTGCGCTGACCTAACTTCTTCGAGGAGCAGCTCGAGCTCGCGGGCATTGCGGGCGGCCACTGTCTTCATCGGAGATTTGTACAAACGTGCAGGCGACGCATCGCTGGACCTGGCATCATCAAGCAGGACAAAAGGCACCGATGCGTCGATCATGGTGGACGCTATAACGGCTTTGGCGATTTGGAAAAGGCTGGAGCGGGTGAGGGGA
>DASUDM010000216.1:0-4170 GCA_036275575.1 Sphingorhabdus sp.
TGCGCGAGGCCGGCGCCGCTGAAGTGCATATGCGCATTGCAAGCCCGCCGACGACCAACAGTTGTTTCTATGGCGTGGACACTCCCGAGCGAGAAAAACTGCTGGCGAGCAGGATGAATATCGCCGAAATGTGCGAATTCATCCATGCCGATAGCCTCGCCTTCCTGACAATCGAAGGTCTTTACCGTGCACTGGGTGAAGCACAACGCGATCCGTCATGCCCGCGCTACTGCGATGCCTGTTTTACGGGTGACTATCCGACCAAGCTCACCGATTTTGATGAGCATACTTCGCCTGACCAGCTCAAGTTACGGGTAGTCAAATAAGCCATGGATGGATTGCAGGGGCGGATTGCGCTGGTCACCGGCGCCAGCCGAGGAATCGGGGCAGCAACTGCCGAAAAACTGGCAGCCCAGGGGGTGCATGTCATCCTGACAGCGCGGAATGCCAAAGACCTGGAGGCAGTTGAGCAGCGCATTTTTGAGGCAGGTGGCAACGCAACCATCGCACCGATGGATTTGACCGAGGCTGGAAACAACGAACGGCTTGCGGCCGCAGTGCGCGAACGCTGGGGCAAGCTTGATATTCTAGTTCTGAACGCTGCCATGCTTGGAACGCTTTCTCCCGTCCCGGTTATCGATGCGGCCGAATTCAACCGCGTGCTGACGCTCAACCTGCTCGCGCAACAGGCGATGATTGCCGCATTTGACGGACTTTTGCGAGCAAGCGATACAGGCCGGCTGATTGTGTTGACCAGCAGTGTGGGCCAAAGGCCGCGCGCATATTGGGGCGCATATGGCGCATCAAAGGCTGCACTTGAAAATCTGGCGCTGAGCTATGCGGAAGAAGTGCAGAACCTCTCTTCGGTCCGCGTTGCCATTGTCGATCCGTCAAAAACCCGCACCGCAATGCGCGCAAAGGCTTATCCCGGCGAAGATCCGGGCACGCTTAAGGATCCTTCGGTCGTTGGCGAAGCCATAACCGAGTTGTTACTCGGCAGCTTCGAGACCGGCCACCGCCTCATTGTCGACTGAACCAGTTTCCTTGATCATTGCGTAAGCGGCCAGCGCACGTTCGCGGGCAGCCCGGTGGCCGATGATTTTTGGCGGATAGGCGGCTGGCCGCATTCCAAATTCTTCGGGATCATGGATATAGGGGTCTGGAAGATCGGCCAGCTCCGGAACCCATTGCCGGATATAGGCGCCTGCATCGAACTTCTCCGATTGGCTGAGCGGCGCCATGATACGGACAAACATGTTGCTGTCGACCCCGCTACCCGCAGTCCACTGCCAATTGACCGCATTAGAGGCATAATCGGCATCGACGAGCGTATCCCAGAACCAGCGTTCGCCTTCGCGCCAGTCGATCAACAGATGCTTGATCAGGAAAGAAGCCGCGATCATCCTGACTCGATTGTGCATCCAACCGGTCGCCCACAATTCGCGCATTCCGGCATCGACAATGGGATATCCGGTCAAGCCCTTGGTCCAACGATCAAAGTCTTGCCGCACATCTTCGGCGTCTGACGGGCGCCATGGGAAATGGTCAAATGGTTCTCTGGCATTGCGAGCGCCATAATCCGGGAACTGAAGTATCACATTCGCTGCATAATCCCGCCAGACAAGCTCTTTGAGATAAGTTTCGACCGAACCGCCTGCATCCATTGCGGCATGCCATAATCGGGCCGGTGAGATCTCTCCGAAATGCAAATGTGGGGATAGAAAACTGGTCCCTGGAACCGAAGGCAGATTGCGTTTTTCCTGATAGCGCCCTGCTTTCGGAAGGAAGGCATTCAAACGCTGTTTTGCGCCATCTTCGCCCGGTTGCCAGAAATCACGCATCCCCCCAGCCCAATCAGGCTTTGTAGGGAGCAGGTTCCAATCATCAAGATTATCGCTTTCTTGCCAGCTGTCGGGTGCGGGTATTCGCGTCGGCGCGGGGCGCGGGAGCGGAGGCGGCATATGCTGCGACAAGGCACGCCAGAATGGTGTGTAGATCTTGAACTGGCCACCGGTTCCGGTTTTCACACTCCCCGGCGGCATCAAGTATAGTCCCTCGTGGCGAATGATGGACGTCCCGACAGGAAGGATTTCCTGAACCGCGCGTTCGGCATTGCGCCACCATGGTTCATAATGGCGCAGGCAGTGTATGGCCGACGCACCCACTTCACGGGCCAATTGCGCCAGCACTTGCGGTGCTGCCCCCCGGCGCAGAATCAATCTCGAACCTCGGGCGCGCAACGCCACATCTAGCGATAAAAGACTATGATGGAGCCACCAACGCGAAGCAGCCCCCATACGTCGATGCTTGGGCGATTCATCGTCAAGGATATAAACAGGCGTTATCGGTCGTCCACGGCCAACCGCAGCAAGCAGGGCGGACTGGTCTTCCAGTCGCAAATCTCTTCGGAACCATACAATGGTTGTCATGCGCGGCATGTACTGCCGCACAGCAAAATTCAGGATACGGGCTTAGTGCGTAGGGATTATTCCCTCGTTCGTACGATCACTTCGAAATTGTTGCGAACTGCGCGATTATCAAATCGTTGATCTCGAATGATTATGCTTCCGTCTTTAGCAGACTCAGCAAAAGGCATGCGCGCCCAAAACAGGAAATCGCGTGCATCCGGATCACCCGCAACGGCTTTCGCTTCAGGGGAGAGACTATCCATCCTGTGCGCCTGAACCTCTGCAGCAAGTGACGCCCCGCGGCCCAATTGGTAATCGCCCTTCCCCATTTCGAATGCGTCGCGCCATGCAATTTCCCGCTTCCAGAATTCTATCGGAACAGCGTTCGCAACGACTAGCGGGTCGGGCATGGATGCTGTGGGATCATATCGTGCAATAACAAGCTTTTTCGCGGCATTTTCGGCGTGTGAAGAAATCAAGCCGTTGGCGACAATGTAAAGGAAAATCGAAACAAAAGCAGCCGTGGCCGGTTTTCTCCAATCGTCGCGTCCCGCCTTTTCACGTCGGCGAGAAATCCATACACCCGCGATGAGAGCGATCCACACCCAGATATCGATGATGAATAAAGTGTCGCCGTAAAACCATTGGCTCGAAAAAGGTTCGAGCAATCGGATACCATAATTGTTGAGCCAATCGAGCGCGGGATGACTGATCGTTCCGATATAGGCCAATGCCAAAAGCCAACCTGGGTGAACCGGAAGCCTGTTGGTTGGTCGCTTGCCGTGGCGAACCTGCCATCGATCAAACCAAAGCATCAGCGCCCACAAGATGACTGGCAGCACCAGCATGGCAATCGGACCATGGGTAATTCCACGTCGCAGCGCGAGGTGCTGGTGCCCGCCGAGTAATACGGCAAAAGCGTCGATATCAGGCAGGTTCGCAGCAATTACCAGTGTTGGCATGGCCAAGCCCGTCTTGCGCTTCAGCCCCATTTGACCAAGCACAGCACCCGCCAAACTGTGAGTCAGGTTATCCATCAGGCAGGATTAGCGGTGAAGCGGCAACACTGCACTTAGGCAAATGCACCAGTATCTCAATCAACCGTCCAGGTCTGGCCTTTGCTGATCAATGCCTGAAGGTCGGGCGTCTTGCCTTCGGAAAGTTTGGCATTTTGTTCCACAACCGCGCTGTCATAAGTTGGACGCGGATCGTCGTATAGAACACCAAGTGCCATCGGGAATTCTCCGAACGGCATTTCAACCAGCATGTGCGCAAGGGCGCGGTTCTTCACATTGTGAACGATGACGCCAGCAGCTTGCCAGTCACCTTCAGCCACGCCGACTACCTTCAAGGTCAGCGTTTCCATGTCCATCGCAATGCCCTTACTGCCGCCGTCGAACAACATCGGCTGGCCATCCTGAAGCCAGAGCTGGCGCGCTTCGGCGCCTTTGGGGGCGGCAAAATCCTCGAACACATCCTTGTTGTAGACGATGCAGTTCTGGAAAATTTCGATGAACGCCGCGCCCTTGTGCGCATGGGCAGCCTTCAGCACATCGGGCAGATGCTTTGATACGTCAAAGCCACGCGCGACAAAACGCGCACCCGAACCCAGTGCAAAGGCGCAGGGCGTTGCAGGGCGGTCAACCGAACCGAAGGGCGTCGAGGGCGATTTGGTGCCGACGCGGCTGGTGGGCGAATATTGGCCTTTGGTCAGCCCGTAAATCTCGTTGTTGAACAGCAGGATCTGGCAATCAAGATTACG
>DASUDM010000217.1:0-4788 GCA_036275575.1 Sphingorhabdus sp.
ATGGACAATCGCTGGGCGACGATGGCCAAGGGCGAGTTCGATTTCGGCTTTGCCGTCGATTGGATGCGCAAGGATCTAGGGCTTGCCATTGATGAGGCGCGCGCAAATGGTGCCAGCATCCCGATCGCGGCGATGACTGACCAATTTTATTCCGACATCCAATATATGGGTGGAGGCCGTCAGGATACGAGCGCACTGGTGCGGAGGTTGCCGAAACGATGAGATCATTTGCACTTTTGGCGGCGGCAGCCTTCATCGCATGGGCTGCTCCCGCAATTGCCGATGGTTTGGTCGAGAATGTCAATGGCATTACGCTGGACAAAGATGGCAAGGTCATCCGTTTCTCGGCCCTCCTGATCGATAAGGACGGCAAGGTCAGCCAGCTTTTGACGAGCAAGGAAAAGCTGCCGAAGCAGCTCGATTTCCGCCATGATGGACGAGGCCTCACAATGTTGCCGGGGCTCGTCGATGCGCACGGGCATGTCATGGGATTGGGCTTTGCGGCGCTCACGCTGGACCTTTCGGGCACGAATTCGCTCGACGAAGCGCAGGCAGCAATCAAGGCATATGCCGACAAATATCCTGAGCGAAGGTGGATTGTCGGCCGTGGCTGGAACCAGGAAAAATGGGGCTTGGGTCGCTTCCCCATGGCGGCTGACCTCGATGCGGCTGTTTCAGATCGACCGGTATGGCTTGAACGCGTGGATGGCCACGCCGGCTGGGCGAATAGCCGTGCGATGGAAATCGCCGGTATAACCGCTGCCAGCAAATCCCCCGCCGGTGGACGGATTGAGATGGTTGGCGGCAAGCCGAGCGGGATATTTGTCGATGCTGCGAGTGAACTGATTGGCAAGCATATTCCCGCGCCAAAGCCGGCTGAGCGCGATCTGGCCCTTGCCGAGGCCCAAAAAGCGCTGCTTTCGGTCGGCGTGACCAGCATCGCCGATATGGGCACGACAATCGAGGATTGGCAAAGCTATCGCCGCGCCGGTGATGCTGGCTGGCTGTCGATACGCATTTTCGGTTATGCGGGAGGCATCGATAATATGGTGGCGATCGCTGGCCCACGACCGACGCCATGGCTTTATGACGACAAACTCCGTCTCGGCGGTGTGAAATTGTATCTTGACGGTGCGCTGGGCAGCCGCGGCGCTTGGCTCAAGAAACCCTATGCCGATGCCCCCGGGCAATCCGGCCTCTCCTTCCTCGCCAGTGCGGAAATCCGCAACCTGATGGTGCGCGCCTCGATGGACGGGTTCCAGACCGCTGTGCACGCCATCGGCGATGCTGCCAATGCCGACGCCATTGGTGCGGTCGAGGATCTGGCAGAGACTTATCCGGGTGATCGTCGCTGGCGGATAGAGCATGTGCAGATTGTCGATCCAGTCGATCTGCCGCGCCTGGCCAATCATGGCATCATCGCATCGATGCAGCCGGTGCACCAGACTTCGGATCGGCAGATGGCCGAAATCAGGCTGGGGCCTGATCGGCTGGCAGGTGCCTATGCGTGGAATTCGATTCTCAAAGCGGGCGGAAAGCTTGCTTTCGGATCGGATACTCCAGTGGAATCGCCCAATCCATTCATGGGGATCGCCGCTGCCATCACGCGCGAGGATGAAAATGGCCAGCCATTCGGCGGATGGATGCCAGCGGAGCGGGTGACCCGCGAACAGGCGCTGGCTGGATTCACCACTGGCGCGGCTTATGCGGCTTTCGCCGAAGGAATAATAGGTTCACTAACGGTTGGGCATCGCGCTGATTTCATCCTTGTCGACACCGATCCACTGCTGGCAACACCGGCGCAAATCCGGGCAACCCTTGTCAAAGAGGCATGGGTGGGTGGCCGGCCGGCGTTCAACCGTGAAATCCAGAACGGTGCAGGAAATGCCAACCCAGGTGATGGCCGCTGAAGTACAGCGTTTCGCCGTTGTTGCACTTTGGCAACATGAATGGAAAAAATAGGACAGTTCTGCCGGTGCCGGTGACTTATCAAAATAGAACGCCTAAATATTCAAAAAACAAAGCCCAATGAAGGAGAGGGATATGAAAGTTACTTTCGCAATCCGCAAATCTGTATTGGCGGTTTCCGCCGCCACATGTGCATTGGCCATGCCTTCTTTCGCTTATGCGCAAGATAGCCAAGGCGGTGATGAAGCGGTCGACGAACAAGTCGAAATTGTTGTTACCGCGCAGGGCCGCGCGCAGGTTCTCTCGGATGTTCCTGTTGCCATTTCGGCGGTAAACGCGGAAACTCTCCAGAACAGCGGCGCCAATGATATTCGCCAGTTGAACCAGGTGGCGCCTTCGCTGCTCGTCTCGTCTACCGGTTCCGAAGCCAATGGTTCGGCGCGTATTCGCGGTATCGGTACGGTTGGTGACAACCCCGGTCTTGAAAGCTCGGTTCCCGTATTCATCGACGGCGTCTACCGCTCGCGTTCGGGCATCGGCCTCAATGAACTTGGTGAAATCGATCGCGTCGAAGTGCAGCGCGGCCCGCAGGGCACACTTGGCGGTCGTAACTCGTCGGCTGGTCTTATCAGCATCTATTCGAAAAAGCCCAGCTTCACCTTCGGTGGCAGCGGCGAGTTGACCTACGGCAATTATGATTTCATGCGCGCTGCTTCGAGCATCACCGGCCCGATCAGCGATGGCATCGCGTTCCGCGTAGATGGTGTTTATGTCAAGCGTGACGGTTTCTACACCGACGACCAGAATGGTCGCGACGTCAACAACCGCGATCGTTACTTCCTGCGCGGCCAGTTGCTGATCGAGCCGAACGACGACCTGTCGATCCGCCTCATTGCCGATTACACATCGCGCAAGGAAGAATGCTGCGCGGCGACTTATGTCGACGCATCGGTCAATCCCTATATCGGCAATCTCAACAATCTTGCGACGCCGATCAACAATACGGCCGCCAACAACATCATCAACGTGCTGCGTGACCTCGGTCAGCCCTTGGCTGCGTTTAACCAGGGCTATGGCCGCAAGATTTCGGTCAGCCCGAACCGCGTCTTTACTGGCGAAACCAAGGATTATGGTTTCTCTGCCCAGATCGACTATGATTTCGGCGGTGCCAAGCTGACCTCGATCACCGCCTATCGCGAATATCGCTCGGGCCAGGCATCGGACACCGACTATGGTGAAGTCGACATCCTGTATCGCGCACCCAGCGATGATGCCTATCGTCAGTTCCACACCTTCACGCAGGAACTGCGCCTGCAGGGCGAAGCCTTTGGTGGCAAGCTCGACTGGCTGGTTGGCGGCTTCTTCGCCAATGAAAAGCTGACGGTTCGTGATAACCTTCGCTTCGGCAACCAATATGGTCGCTTCGCAACCTGCCGCCTCGTTTCAGGCGGGGGGCTTGCGGGTCTCTATTCGCCGACCAGCCCCGGCTGTCTCGCACCTGTCGTTGGCCCCGCAACGGTCGCTGCCGCTTCGGGCGCTTCGGGTGCTGATATTCTCGCCGCCTTCACGGCTCTCGATAGCCTGAACAATCTGGGTACGACCAATGATCGCTATTTCCAGAATGGCACCAACTGGGCGTTGTTCACGCACAATATTGTCCACATTACCGATACGCTCGACCTGACCCTTGGCCTTCGTTACACGAGCGACAAGAAGAAGTTCAATGCCACCTTTGGCAATGACAACACCCGTTGCACCACGATCCAAAGCCTGGTTTCGGATGATTTGACTGCTGCCAGCGCTACCGCACGTGCGCTTGCCGCCGGTTTGATCGGTTTGGGTTGCCAAGGCAACTCGACTGCCGAACTGAATGGCGTCAGCATCCGTGACGACCGCAAGGAAGACGAGTTCACTGGTACTGCGATCTTGAGCTGGAAGCCGACCGACGACTTGCTGCTCTACGGCAGCTACGCTCGTGGTTACAAGGCTGGCGGTTTCAACCTTGACCGTTCGGCCCTGAAATCGCCGATCGCAACCTTCGCTTCGGTTGGTGGTGCGCAGGCGCTTGTCGGTAACCTGCAATTCGATCCGGAAATGGTCGACAGCTACGAACTGGGTGCGAAATATGCGACCGGTCCGTTCAGCCTCAGCCTCTCGGCCTTCCGTTCGGATTTCAGCAGCTTCCAGCTGAATACCTTCAACGGCACCGTGTTCCTCGTCCAGAACATCAACGGTTGTGATAACCTGATCGGTGGCCCCAATGCCGATACCGATCTCAGCAACGCAACCGGTGCATGCGCTGCCGGCGATGTATCTTACGGTGTTCGCACGCAAGGCTTCGAACTTGAAGGTTCGCTGGTTCCGGCCCGCAACTTCCGGGTTGCTGCCGGCCTCACCTACGCACGCACTAAATATCGTGACGATCTGATCGGCACGAACACGGGTGCACCGCTTGATCAGGCTCTGCGCAAGCTGCCGGGTGACAATCTGTCGAACGCGCCCGAGCTTGTTGCGACCGGCTCGATCACCTGGACTCCGGAAATCGGCAGCAACGGCCTTTCGGGCCTGTTCTACATCGATACCCGCATGACCAGCGACTACAACACCGGCTCTGACCTTTTCCCGCAAAAGGAACAGGATGGTTATGCGCTGTTCAACGCACGCATTGGTCTGCGTGGTCCGGATGATGCCTGGTCGGTGGAACTGTGGGGCCAGAACATCTTCAACAAGGACTATGCCCAGGTCGCGTTCAACACGGCCTTCCAGGCGGGTGGCGCGAGCGCTGCCTTTGTTGACCCGCAATATCCGGGTGGTCGCCAACTGTTCTCGCACTTCCTTGCAGAACCGCGCACTTACGGCATCACCGTTCGCGGCAAGTTC
>DASUDM010000218.1:0-2815 GCA_036275575.1 Sphingorhabdus sp.
GACAAGTTCGCCAAGATGGTCTTGAAGACCGAGGGCGTGAATGTCTCGCTGGATGAGCTTGAAGCCATTGGCCGGGCTGATCTGAAGCGAAACCAGGATGCCCTTGCCAAGGCCTGTGGTATCTATGCCCCCGGTGCATCGATGCAGGAATGCATGACCAAGATGGGCATGAACAAGGCAGCCGATGGCCCTGTCGCCGAGGCCCGCCGCCAATTGCCGCCGCTGAAGCAATTCCTGATCGACAAGGATATCGTCTCGATCCCCGGAACCGAGGAGGCACAAGTCGAAGAGTCTCCGCCCTATAACCGGCAGAACAGCGCCTATATCGATATTCCCGGGCCATATGAGAAAGGCCTGCCGTCGGTATATTACATCTCACCGCCCGATCCGACATGGGACAAGGCGACGCAGGACGGTTTCGTCCCCGGCAAATATGACCTTCTCGGTACGTCGGTACACGAAGTCTGGCCGGGCCATTTCCTGAACTTCCTCCACGCCAACCGGTCCAAATCGATCTTTGGCAAACTGTTTGTCGGCTATGCCTTTGCCGAGGGCTGGGCGCATTATACCGAGGAGATGATGATGGACGCCGGATTGGGCGACACCACCGCATCGCCCGAGGAGGCTGCCGAAATGAAGATCGGCCAGCTGTCAAATGCATTGCTGCGTAACTGCCGGTATTTGTCCGCCATCGGCCTGCACGCTCGCGGGATGACGGTTGCGCAGTCGGAAGAACTGTTCAAGACAGAATGCTATCAGGATGCCGGCAACAGCAAGCAACAGGCGGCGCGCGGAACCTATGATCCGGCTTATCTCAATTACACGATGGGCAAGCTGATGATCCGCAAGCTGCGCGACGATTGGACCAAGGGCGACCGCAAGAAATGGAAAGCGTTTCACGACGAATTCCTCTCTTATGGCGGCCCGCCGATCCCGATGGTGCGCCAGGCGATGCTGAAGGAAAAAGAAGCCAAGGCGGTTTTCTGATTTCCGAGGCCCTCTCCCCAAATTCGGGGGGAGGGCGCATTTGCGCCGATGCAAATCAACAATCAGGTCTGTTGCGCGGCTGGCTCATCCTGGTTCCATGCGAGCCAATCGTCGAATTCATCATAGCGCAGAGGATTGAGGAACTTCACCCCGGCCTCGCCATCGCGCTTCCAAACCATCGAAACCTTGCGGCGTGAAAGCCCGGCGATCACAAGTGCCAATGTCTCCCCCGGGCGCAGATGCCGCACGTTGCGCAGCCTTACACCATTGGGTGAAATATCGACGGTTTCGCACGCGATCACTTGCTGGTCGCTTTCCAGCTTGGCGGGAACCTTGCAGCCATATCGCGGCAATCGCGGCTTTATCCGCGCGATCGAAACGCCCGACTTTTTCAGAACCGCATCCAGATCGGCCGGGCTATCAAATTCGACGCCCGCATAGGCGCCGTTTTTCCAGCGGACGGTTCCGGCAAGCGACAGGTTGGAGCGGAATTCGATACTGATTTCATCGCCTTCTGCCAGCTTGGCACGGGTTTCGATTTTCGCGCCGCCCGGCGAAATATTATGCACGCGGCACAGCAATTCGCGCCCCGCCACCACGATTTTCGCCGCCAACCGCACAGAGATCTGCCGCGCCGCCTCGCGCCGTTCAGGCAGCGCTACGGAACCGAAGTCTTCAACCTCGGTCGCAGCATCGTTCTTGAATTCCAACCTGCCGTCAAATTCCATGATGCGACCGATCTCCAATCGACACGGGTTCCGAAAGCCTAATAACGGCCAGCATGTTGTAATTTTCACCAATCAGTTTGGCTAATTGGTGCAGCGGTGCAGCAGGCAAAATGGGCGCATGAACCGTTGATACGCCGCGAATTTGATGGTTAACGTGTGTGGAGGGTAATCCGTGCGAATATGCCGCATGCGGGAGAGGGACGTGCCAACCGACGCCGAATATATGGAAGCGAGCCTGGTCGCGGTCGCCGATGCCGGCGTCGAATTGCGCCATCCGCTTTTCGCGCGCTGGTTTGCGGCATGGCCCGAACGGCGCGCGACCTTCATCAATACCGATGCCTCCAGCCGCCGGATGACCGACGAGACGCTGGAGATGATGCTGGGGCTCGCCAAGGGGGAGGAGAATTGGGTCTGGCCCCTCGTCGCCGAACTCGCCTTCACCCACCGCAGCTATGGCCGCTTGCCCTGGGCAGAATATGAAAGCTGGATCGACCTGACTATCGACTGCATCGGCGATGCCGCGGGCGCTGCGTGGAGCGCAGAGGCCGACGCTGCCTGGCGACGCCATGGCGAGCGGTTGAAGGCGCTGATCATCGAAGCGCGCGAAGGCTGGGACCGGGCAATGCCGGGACATATTTTGGGGGAGTTGCCCAATGCTGGTGCCTGATCACCCCAAAGTCACAAAACTATCCATCACCCGCTTCCGCCCGGCTTGCTCAAACTCGATTTCCAGCTTGTTGCCCTCGATATCCTCGATCAGGCCATAGCCGAATTTCTCGTGAAACACGCGCATGCCGATGGCGAGGTCGGTGCGGCCTTGTGCGCCTAAGCCGACTGCAGGTTTGCTCGCCTCTTGCACGCGGGAGGGCACCGGGTTGAAGCCGCCGCTGGTTGCGGCGCGTTGCCAGCCGGGGCCGCGCTGGCCGACCCTTGTCGCATTGGCTGCCGCCAAATGCGCAAAGGGGTCGGCGCGTTCGCTCCAGTTGGCGCGCCAGAGTGAGGCGCCGCCGGTCATTGTCTGCTCATTCTCGATATGCTCTGCAGGCAGTTCGTCGATAAAGCGGCTGGGGATGCTGCTGGTCCATTGGCCATAAATCCGC
>DASUDM010000219.1:0-5874 GCA_036275575.1 Sphingorhabdus sp.
CCCCAGCGCAGGCAAGTGCGCGAGGCAAAGTCGAGGCCTTTGTGGGTGCGCGTATCACGCGCAATGAAGCTTAACGATAAGCCGACCAGAAGCCCGAGAAGAATGATCGGAAAATGATAATGTTCCGACAGCCAAGCTGCCGCTGCGGAGGCCACGCCGCAAATCGCAAGGCCGGGGAACAGGCTGTCCTTGCCCCCTGCTTCGGCTTCAGGCTCGCTGCTTTCCGCTAGGTGGATTTCACCAAACAGGTCACCGCCATAAGGAAGTGCATCCCAATCGGGGCGCGATGGTTTCGGTCGGTGCTCGAAGGGAAACTCGTCGTTCATTTCCGGGTAGTTCAACTGCGTTGGATGTTGGGTAGCAACAGGTGCAGCCATGCGAGTGCCAGCAGGTAGGACATCGCAGCGAAAATGAACAGCGGCATGAAGCCCAGTCCTGCAGTTAAGATCGCACCTGTAACCGGCTGAATCAGCGCCCCCCCGATATTACCCATGAAAGCACCAAAGGCGGTGACACGCCCTACCTTGGTGCGTGGTACGACATCGGTGATCGTCGAGAAAATCGATAGGGAGAATCCCTGATGCCCCGCCATCACCACACCCATCATGATCGCGACCGGCCAGAAACTGTTGAGCTGCAGCACGAAAGGCAAGGGCGTGACAATCAGCGCGGAGACCAGCATCACCGTTTTGCGCACACGGTTCACGCTCCAACCGCTTTCAAGCAGCCGGGTTGAAATCCAGCCAGCAAACAATGCACCCGCGCCCGAGCCGAGAAAGGCAATTGCCAGCGGCACGGCAAGTTCCTGGGTCGAGAGATTAAAGGTCTTCCGATAGAAATCGGCCAGCCAGAATCCCATCAACCACCAGGTCGAATCGGAAATCGCCTTGGCAATCACGATCGCCCAGGTGCGGCGTTCCTTCAGAATTGGCCCATAAGGCGCGCCATCGTCCGAAAAATCGCGCTGGCTGTCCTCCGCGCCATCGTCGAAGCGGATGCCGCGGGCGAACCACAACCATAGCGCGAGCGTTACAAATCCTGCCACACCACCGAAAACCATCGCTCCGCGCCAACCCATTTCGGCAGCGAGGATCGGGATGAAAAAGGGCATGCCGATGGTACCTAGGCCCGCAATCGCGGTGCCGACGCCAAAGGCGAAGCTGCGTTTGTCGGGCGGGAATAGCGTGGCGACTGTCTTGATCGTCAGCGGCGTCTGCACCGCTTCGGTCGCACCAAGCCCGATACGTGCGCCGACCACCTGCCACGCAGCGACCGCCCAGCCATGCGCCATCGCCGCAAGGCTCCAGGTCGATACTCCCGCGATCATCGAGCGCCAAACGCCCAGCCTGTCGACCAGCCACCCGGTGAACAGGAAGGAGAATGCGGCTGCCATTTGGGTGACAAAGGCAAGGTTGCCGAAATCCTCATCGGTCCAGCCAAAATCGGCGGACATGTCGGGCTTCAATATCGCGATGACGGGCCGGTCCATCGCGTTGAAAATACCGGCGACGCATAGCAGCCCGAAAAGCGTCCAGCGCAATTGCGGTGTAATGACTTTCATGCGCACGCCTCCCCGAATGTGCCTGCCTGTTTACAGCTATTTTTCAGGCCTGAAAGCAATATGGGCCGGGAATTGCTGCCCGGCCCATTTGATTGGTTGCGACCCGGTCGGCCTCAGTTCGCGCCGAAATTGATGCGGGCGTTGATACCGAAATAGCGATCTGCCTCACGCGGGATGATGTAGCGATAGCTGCTGCTGCCGGTGTTACCGGCGGAGAGCGGGCCACCATCACTGATCGCGGCGGCAAAGCTGGTATCGAACACATTCTTCGCGAGGAAGGAGATGCGGAAACGATCATCCTTGCCCACCAGCGCGATCGACAGGTCGAGCAGGCCATAATCCTTGATCGTGCCATTTTCGCGGATCAGCGGGCTGGCAACCAGCAGAGCCAATTGCGAGCTTTGGTAAGAGCCCTGCGCACCCAGTTCTACATCGGCGAAGCCACCGGTACGGATGGTATAGCTACCGCCGAGAGACGCTTTCCACTTAGGCGAGAAGGGCAATTGCGTGCCATTGGGGATTTGATCGGTGATCGGCGCACCCGGCGGCAAGCGGAACTTGTCTACCTTGGCATCTGTGTATGCTACGCCACCCGACAGGCTGAAATCTTCGGTCGGACGATAGAGCATATCGACTTCAAAGCCGCGGGTCGAAACCGTACCGGCATTGGTGAAGCGCGTCACGCGCTGGCCAAGCACGAAATCCGGGTTGTTCGCCTGGAAATTCTTGTACTTGGCATAGAAGCCCGCGATGTTCAGCGTCATTGCGCCATCGAGCAGCGTCGTTTTCAAGCCGCCTTCATAGCTATCACCCGTTTCCGGGGCGAGCGGTGGGGTGCCATTCGAGTTCAGGTTAAAAAAGATATTGAGACCGGGACCCTTGTAGCCACGCGAATAGGTTGCGTAGGCCATGACATCTTCGTTGACATCATATTGAAGGCCTGCCTTGCCCGACCAGTTGTTGTTGGTGACCTTTTGGCGGAACGGGATGCCGTTGGAAGCGAGCACGGCAGCGGTCTGGGCCGCAGCCGGTGTGGCACCAAGTGCGATCTGGCGGATATACTCGTTATACACGCCCTGGTCGAAATTGGCATTTGCTGCACCTGCAACCGGGTTGGTGCGGCTGTGGAAGCCATTGAGCTGATCATGCGTATAACGCAGGCCGACAATGCCCCGGAAATTTTCGCTGAAGTTCAAGGTTGCCTGGCCAAAACCGGCCATATTCTTGAAGGTGGTGCCGAAGGTTGCGGTGCCCAGCGGGAAGGTGATGGTCGACGCGCCAGCTGCGGTCGAGCATGGGGTCAATACACCCTGTGCCGGCAGTGTTGAAGCCGAGCAGGCAATATTCGAGCGGGTGAAGGTCCGCTCTTGCTGCGCGTTATAGTAGTAAAGGCCCGCTACATATTCGAGGAAACCACCGGTCGGCGAGGTCAGGCGCAATTCTTGCGTAAATGTATCGCCGGTTTGCGGTCCGAAATCATGGCTTTGGGCAATTCCGACATAAGGCGTCGAAAGGAAGTCGCCGTCGCGAATTTCGTTGCTGTCATATTTGCGGAAGGAAGTAATCGAGGTGATGGTCGGGCCGTCGAGCTCGATATCCGCCTGGAACGAAACGCCCCATGCTTTTTCCAGTGCCTGGGTGAGCAGGTTCTGGCGAATGCGACGGGTGCGATCACCCAATACCGGCGGAAGGGCGGTTGCAGCGCGCGTGTTGAAGGTTGCGTAAACAGTGCCATCAGCGTTGCGTGCAGGCGCGCCAATCACTTCGGCGCAGCAATCGTCGTTCGATTTGCGCCAGTCGCCGATCAGGGTGAGTGTTACGGTGTCGCTCGGGCGCGCCTCGACAACGCCGCGGAAGCCATAACGCTCATAACCGTTGACGCGGCGACCAAGCGTTTCGTTAGTGATGTTGCCATCCCAATTGGCATAGAAGCCCGTGAAACGAGCAGCCGCCTTTTCCGAGAATGGAACATTCACGCCGCCGCGAACGCGATATTCCTGGCCATTGCCAAAGAAGAAACCGCCTTCGGCATAGCCGCCAAACTCGTCACCGGGGCGCTTGCTGACGATGTTGATCACACCGGCACTGGCATTCTTGCCGAAAAGCGTGCCTTGCGGGCCGCGCAACACTTCGATGCGCTCGATATCGACAAGGTCGCTGAACGCTTCGCCCGAACGCGCCAAGACGACGCCGTCAAGTACGGTGCCGACCGAGGGTTCGCCACCGATCGAGAAAGTGGTGGTGCCAACACCACGCAAATACAGCGACTGATTGAGTGCTGTGCCTGATTTGCGGAAGTTCAGGCTGGGGACGAGATATTGGGCGTTCTCGATGTTGATGCCACCCTGCTGTTCCAGCGCAGCGCCGGAGATTACAGAGACGGCAACAGGCACGTCCTGCACATTTTCCGCACGCTTTTGCGCGGTAACGATGATTTCGGCGCCAACACCGCCTTCATCTTCTGCTTCCTGTGCAAACGCCGGATTGGCGGTCGCAATCAGCGCAATTGCGCTCGATGCCAAAAGAAACTGTTTCATGCTCACGTCCTCCTTGTCGCCCTGTTGCCGGGCGTATTGTCAAAATCCCAATTCGGTCATTTCCACGACGCGTTTTTCGCGGGCGCTGATTTCGGCGGCGGTCCCGATGGCAACCGCCATCAGTCCGTCGTGTGCAGACACCTCTACAGGTCCTTCACCACGAACTGCAGCAAAGAATTTCTGGTGCTCATAATAGGTTGAGCCATGATGGCTCCCCGCTTTCAGCACGGTTTCGTCCACAGCGACATGGCAGCGCTCGACAGCCTTGGGCTGTCGGAAACCGACGCGTGGCGAATAGACAAGGCTGCCTTCAGGGATCAGGCAGTCGAGCCGGGCCTTGTCACCAACAGCAGTAATTTCTTCCTGGTTCTCGGCACCATCAGCAAACATGGAAAGGTCGAGCATGGCGCGCACGCCATTGGCGAAATCGACCGTGGTGTAGCTGTTATCGATAATGTCAGGGCGGCGGCCGTCATAGCTTTCGTCGAGATGGTTCACATCCATCGCGCCCGAGCAATAAACGCGGACTGCTTCGGATTGGGTTATCAACCGCATCAGGTCAAAGAAATGGCAGCATTTTTCGACCATCGTGCCGCCAGTGTTTTCCGAAAAGCGGTTCCAGTCACCAACCTTGGGCAGGAAGGGGAAGCGATGCTCGCGGATTGAAAGCATCTGCAGCTTGCCTGCGCGGCCGTCATGCACCTGGCGGATGAACTCGGCCGCGGGCGGCATGTAGCGATATTCCATCGCCGTCCAGAAAATGCCCGGCGATTGCGCCGCGCGCTCGACAATCCAGCGCGCATCCTCGATTTTCGTGGCGAGCGGCTTCTCGCACAAAATATGGAGGCCCGCGTCGAAAAGCGGCACCAATACATCCCGGTGGGTGTAGTTGGGGCTGGCGACGATAACGGCATCGCACAGTCCGGATGCCGCGAGTTCTGCCGAATTCGAGAATGTCTGCACGCCATCGGCGTCAGCGCCCAAAGCATTCTTTGCCCAACCGAGCGAGCTTTCGGTCGGATCTGCGAGCGCAGTGACAATCGCACCCGGCGTAATCGCCAGATTGTGGATGTGCTCGACGCCCATCATGCCGGAGCCGACAAGGCCGTAGCGAACCGTATTCGTCAAATATCCTCTCCCGTCTGACAACGGTGTCTATGACAGCCTTGTCACAAAATACGACCGACTTGGCAAGAGGGCAGATTCGAAGCTTGCAGATTTTGGCTCGACTGTTACCCAAATGCCATGCGCGTGACGATCAAAGACGTATCCCGTATCGCGGGGGTTTCGATCAAAACGGTGTCGCGCGTCCTCAATAAAGAGAAATATGTCAGCGACGAAACCCGCCGCAAGGTGGAGGAAGCGGTCGCTGCGCTCAACTTCAGCCCCAGCCTTGCAGCGCGCACTTTGGCGGGTTCGCGTTCCTTCCAGATCGCGCTGATTTATGACAATCACAGCCCCTATTACATCCATGCCGTGCAGGAGGGTGTGTGGAACCGGTGCCGCGAAGAAGGCGTCCGGATGCTGGCGCAACCGGTTGATATCGACTCACCTACGCTGGCGCAGGAAATCGGTGGCCTGATTGACGAAACCCATGTCGATGGGGTGATTTTGTCTTCGCCGGTTACCGATGCTCCTGCTGCGCTGGCCGAGCTCGAACGGCGCGGAATTCGCTTCGTCCGCATATCGCCAGGCACCAATCACGCGCTGACAAGCTCGGTTTTCATGGATGATGTGCAGGCGGCGGACGATATGACGACGCACCTGATCAACCAG
>DASUDM010000220.1:0-2137 GCA_036275575.1 Sphingorhabdus sp.
GACATCGTCGCGCTCGAAAAACGCCTTGAGGAAGGTTTCGAGCGTCCATTTGAGGTGCCCCAGATGGATGCCCTTATCGATGACCAGGCCTTCGATCTGGTGGAACATCGGCGTATGCGTCGCATCGCTATCCGAACGATAGACGCGGCCCGGCGCGATGATGCGGATCGGCGGTTCCTGGGACGTCATCGTGCGGATCTGGACTGGCGAGGTGTGCGTACGCAG
This sequence comes from Sphingorhabdus sp., assembly GCA_036275575.1. Classification (GTDB taxonomy): domain Bacteria; phylum Pseudomonadota; class Alphaproteobacteria; order Sphingomonadales; family Sphingomonadaceae; genus Sphingorhabdus_B. Next base: position 226 of record DASUDM010000220.1, read on the forward strand.
CAGCATCTTCTTCCCATCCCGCGCCATCTGGTCGGGGAAGTAAAAGGTATCGTGCATTGCGCGCGCGGGATGCGTATCGGGAATGTTTAGCGCGCTGAAATTGTGCCAATCGTCCTCGATTTCCGGACCCTCGGCGACGGCGAACCCCATATCGGCGAAGATTTCAGCCAGTTCGTCCATCACTTGGCTCACTGGATGCACGGTGCCGCGCGGGCTCTCAGGCGCAGGCAGCGTCATATCCAGACGCTCGGTTGCCAGTCGTTGGTTGAGAATTGCAGTTTCAAGCACGGCCTTTTTCGCGGCAATGCCATTGGTCACTGCCTCGCGCAGGCCATTGATAACCGGCCCTTGCACCTGCCGCTCTTCGGGCGACATCTGACCCAGCGTTTTGAGCAAGGCAGAGACGCTGCCCTGTTTGCCGAGCGCATCAATGCGAACGGCTTCGAGCGCGTCTGGGGTGTCTGCCGCATCAATGGCGGCGAGGATCTGGTTCTGGAGTGTTGCTATATCGCTCATATCGGTTCGCCTGATAAGCAAATGGGCGCGAACGGCAAGTGCCGCTCACGCCCATTTGCGCATTACTCGAAGGGACTGGCTTAAGCTGCTTTCGGCAGCGCCGCCTTCGCCTGCGCAACGATGCTGCTAAACACCGCGCCTTCGTTCATCGCGAGGTCGGCAAGGACCTTGCGGTCAAGGTCGACACCGGCGAGCTTCAGCCCGTGCATGAACTGGCCATAGGTCAGGCCTTCAACGCGGACAGCAGCGTTGATGCGCTGGATCCAAAGAGCGCGGAAATTCCGCTTCTTAACCTTGCGGTCGCGATACGCATATTGGCCGGCCTTTTCGACAGCCTGGCGGGCAATGCGGATGGTATTCTTGCGGCGGCCATAAAAGCCTTTTGCCTGCTCCAAGATGTTCTTGTGCTTGGCGCGGGTGGTTACACCCCGTTTAACGCGTGCCATGTCTCAGCGCTCCTTATTTCAAACCGTAGGGCGCCCAGGCCTTGATGACCTTGGCGTCGGCGTCCGAAATCACGTCGGTGCCGCGGTTTTGACGGATATACTTGCCGTTGTGGCTGATCAGGCGGTGGCGCTTGCCGGCTACGCCGTGCTTTACCTTGCCTGTGGCTGTGAGCTTGAAGCGCTTTTTGACGCCGCTCTTGGTCTTCAGTTTGGGCATTTCGGTCTCCTTTGGGATGTCCGTTTCAGATGAACATGGCAGCCCTTTCAGCCAGCCCATCTATTCGGAAGGCGCGCGCCTAGCGGGATTCGCGGGCAAATGCAAGGCTTTTGGCCGCTTTAGCGCGCCCCGCCCCCGGTCGGCTTTTGCAATGCCTGCAGCGGATCGCCCAATGCTGCCATCCGGGCACGCGCAGCGGCGCCGATGATCGGATGGGGTTTTGCGCGATATTCGCGCGGGCTCATCTTGAAAAACTGCCGGAAATCACGGTTGAAATGGGCCTGGTCGTGATAATGCATGTCCAGCGCCTCTGACCAATTGGCTTCGGGATCGCGCATAATCACAGCCAAAGTACGCACAAAACGTTGCCTTCGGAGCAACAATTTGGGTGGGAAGCCAAAGACACGAAGCGAAAATCGCTGCAACTGCGCAATCGATATCTTCAGTCGCTCCGCCAGATCGGCGACTGAGCCGATTTCGGGATCCATCAACGCCGCATGGGCAAGCCTGACCCGCTTTTCGGTTGCCGGATCAATCAGCGGCCGGTTTTCAAGCGCGTCGAGCAGGATCGCATCGAATGCTGCAGCCATATCTTCAAGGCTGGATCGCGTGCTGGCGGCCTGCATCATGGCTTCAAACGAGATCGGCGTTTTGACTTGCGACGCTTCACCCAGCCTGTCGGCCCATTCATCGGCTGATTGGTCGATAAACATGCTCCAGCCGACCGGCAGGA
>DASUDM010000221.1:0-4994 GCA_036275575.1 Sphingorhabdus sp.
AAAGCGGCAAGTATAAGGTCTGCCTGGTCGAGGCCGGCGGCAAGAATGATGATCTGTTCGTCCGCACCCCGGGCCTGCTCGCGCTGATGCCCAAACGAAGCAACTGGGCCTATGATACCGAACCCATGCCGGGGCTCGGCGGTCGTATCGGCTACCAGCCGCGTGGCCGCGGCATGGGCGGATCGAGCGCGATCAACGGCATGGTCTATATCCGCGGCAATGCGTGGGACTATGACAATTGGGCCGCCTTGGGCTGCACTGGCTGGAGCTGGGACGATGTCTTGCCGGTGTTCCGCAGGCAGGAAGACAATGCGCGCGGCGCCGACGACTTCCATGGCAAAGGCGGGCCACTGCATGTCAGCGACCAGATTGCCCCCAGCCCGGTGGGCGAGGCTTTTGTCGAGGCGGCGACCAGGCTGCAACTTCCGCGCAATGACGATTTCAACGGTGCCAAGCAAGAAGGCTTCGGCCTATATCAAGTTACCCAGCACAATGGCGAACGCTGGTCGGCGGCACGCGCCTTTGTCGATCCGCTGGCGGGCAATCCGAACCTGAGCGTACGCACGGGCGCGCTGGTAGAGAAGATTATCATCGAGGATGGACGGGCCACAGCTGTAGCCGTCCGTTTCGGCAGCAAACGCGAAGTACTGCGCGCCAAGGCGGGCGTCATCCTTTCGGCAGGGGCTTTTGGTAGCCCGCAGATCCTCATGCTGTCGGGCATTGGGCCCGGCGCACATCTGCAAGAACATGGCATTGAGACTTTGGTCGACAAGGCAGCGGTCGGCGCTGACTTGCAGGACCATTGCGATTATCTGGTCGGCTATGATCTGGACGACCTGTCGCTCTTCGGCGGATCGTTGCGCGGTACGTTGGCCGTCGCCAAAGCGTTTATAGAACACCGTCTGCGCCGCACCGGGATGCTGACGACCAACTTTGCCGAAAGCGGCGGTTTCGTTACGATTCGTCCCGATGCACCTGCGCCTGATATCCAGTATCACTTCATCCGCGCGATCATCCAGAATCATGGCCGCGACAAGCTGAAGGAACATGGCTTTTCACTCCACGCCTGCGTGCTGCGCCCCGAAAGCCGGGGCTGGGTGAAACTGAAATCCTCCGACCCAGCGGTGGCACCTGCCATCAACCCCAATTTCCTCAGCGACGAGCGCGACCTCCACCTGCTTCGCGATGCCGCGCGTTTGATGTACCGCATCGCCGAAACCCCGCCGCTTTCGGATATGGGCGCGCGTGATAGAAATCCGATTGACTATAACGACGATGCTGCGCTCGAGGCACGCATTCGCGAAGTTTCCGACACTATCTACCACCCGGTCGGCACGTGCCGCATGGGCAGTGATGCGGACAGTGTCGTCGATCCGAAGTTGAAGGCGCGCGGAGTCGAGGGGCTTTGGATCGCAGATGCCAGCATCATGCCAAGGCTAGTCTCCGGAAACACCAACGCGCCTTCGATCATGATTGGCGAGCGTGCGGCGGATTTTGTTAAGGCTGAACTGGCGAACTGAGCAACAAAACGGTTTGGGGCCCGAACCGGGAGAGCCGGGGAGCACGATGGCCCGGGCCCCTGTGCCGTGCACGCACAAACTGAACGGGTTTAATCCTCAGCCCAGCGGAATACTTCTTCGAGCGGCTTCCCGAAGACACGGGCAATGCGGAAGGCGACTTCGAGGCTAGGTGAATATTTGCCCTGCTCGATGGCTGCGATGGTCTGACGGGTCACGCCGACCCTGTCCCCCAGATCGCCCTGTGTCATTTCACCGGCAAGGAAACGCAGCGTCTTGATGTCATTCTCGAACGGCAAGCGCGCCATGGCTCAATATCCCCTGCGATAATAATAAAGCTGCGCGCCGACACGAACAAGTTCCGACAACACCAATGTCGCCATCAGGATGTTGACCGACCATCCGTACATCAGCCCGTTGATCATCGCGAAAATATTGGCCCATACCCCGAGCACCAGAGGATAATAGGCCGCATGCGTGCCCTTCAGGTGGATCAGCTTCTCGCGTTCATCCTCCTTCAGGTTGGCTTCCTTGGGCGTGCGGATCGCGAAATAGGCGCTACCAGCGATCATCGGGACGAGGAAGATGATCGTCGTGGGGAACAGCATCCACACCGATGTCAGCATCCCCATGCGCGTATTCGCGGTCTCCCAGGGATAGGACAGGAAATACCAACCGAATCCGGCTACCAGCCCGACAAAGGCAACCCAGTGAATTTTCTCGCGGAACGACATTGCAAACTCCATGTTATGTGATTCGCACTTAATGTTAGTTATATTTAACATTGAGTCAAACATTATTGACTTTATGGCCTTTCGCGCTTTTGCCCCCCTGCTTTAGTCGCTAAGCGCCGGACCCATGTCGACTACGCCCAAAACGCTCACCCTTCCTGTATCCACCAGCCGCGCGAACCCCACGCCGCAACCGATGAAGCGCCTCACGGTGCCGCGTATCCGGCAGCGCAAAGGCGGTGAACCCCTGGTGATGCTGACAGCTTATACGGTGCGCATGGCGCAGTTGATGGACCCGCATTGCGACATGTTGCTCGTCGGCGATTCGCTGGCGCAGGTGATTTATGGCCTTCCCCATACTGTTGCGGTAACGATGGAGATGATGGCGCTGCATGGTGCTGCCGTCGTCCGGGGAAGCTATCACGCCGCCGTCATCGTCGACATGCCCTTTGGCAGTTATGAGGCGTCACCCGAGCAGGCCTTCACTAATGCTTCGCGCCTTTTAAAGGAAACGGGCGCGGCAGGGGTGAAAATGGAAGGCGGCAAGGTGATCGCGCCGACGATCGAATTCCTCACCGCGCGCGGTATACCGGTGATGGGGCATGTCGGATTGACGCCGCAGGCCGTCAACATATTGGGCGGTTATGGCGTGCGCGGCAAGAGCGCAGCCGAAGCCCGCTCGATCGTCGAGGACGCAGAGGCGGTGGCGAAGGCCGGGGCGTTTGCACTCGTTATCGAAGGCGTGATGGAGCCTATCGCCATTGAAATCACCGAAAAAGTGCCCTGCCCGACCATCGGCATCGGCGCATCGGCCAAGTGCGACGGTCAGGTGCTTGTGGCAGAAGACATGCTTGGCCTGTTCGACCGCGTCCCCAAATTCGTCAAGCGTTTCGGCGCAATGCAGGATCATGTCGAGGAAGCGGTCAAGAAATATGCCGAAGATGTCCGGTCCCGCACCTTCCCGAGCGACGAGCAACTGTACAAGCCCGATTGACCGGTACCATCCTTCGCACTGGAAAGTCCGGCCATCCATGGCTAAGGACGCCTCAGGAACAGCATTTAGGAGGCCATTTTGGCACTGACCCCTACCGACAAGCGCGCTGCGAGCGACGAAGCCTTCCTGCGCGAAGTCGACGACGCCGTGCGCGCGGGCGACCTTGAAAATTTCTGGAAACGTTACGGCCGCTGGCTTGCCATAATCCTTGTCGTTGGGCTCGCGGCATTTGGCGGCTGGATTTATTGGCAAAACCAGCAGGCCGCCGCTGCCGAGAAGCAAGGCGAGCAGTTCATCCTCGCGGTTGAGAAATTGCAGGGCGGCAATGTGGCAGCCGCCAAGACCGACCTTGGCACCATCGCCAAGGCTGATCAGCCCGGCTACCGCGCAATGGCGCAGATCCTGTTGGCAAACATCACCGCGGCCGAAGGCAACACCAAGAAAGCAGTCGCCGACTATGCAAAGGTGGCAGCAGATGAAAGCCTGCCGCAGCCCTTTCGCGACCTGGCGCTGATCCGCCAGACGACGGTGGAATTTGATACATTGCCGCCGCAGCAGGTGATCGACCGGCTGAAGCCGCTGGCCAAACCCGGCAACGCCTGGTTCGGCAGCGCCGGCGAAATGACCGCGATCAGTTATATGAAGTTGGGCAAGGATAATCTCGCTGGCCCAATTTTTGCCCAGATTGCAAAGCAGGAAGACCTGCCACAGACGCTGCGCGCCCGCGCACAGCAAATGGCGGGGGCCTTGGGCGTTGATACCGTTCAGCTTGAGGCAAAGGCGGGGGGTGCATCGGCAGCTGCGGATGCGGGAAAGGATAAATAAGCCTGTGAAGAAACACGCAATCATCATTTCGTCGCTGGCAGCGGTCGTGCTGCTTGGCGGTTGTTCGGCGCTTGGCGGCGGCGACAAGAAAGAAACGCCGACCATCGGCAAACGTATAGATATTCTGGGAACCGAAGCCGATACTGTCGCCGACCCGGCACTTGCCGGCATTTCGGTAATCCTGCCTCCTTCCGCCACCAATGCCAATTGGTCGCAACCGGGGGGCAATGCCGCCAAATCCCCCGGACATTTGATGCTGGCCGATGCGCCACAACGCGCATGGAGCGCGCAGATCGCCGGCGCGAGTAACCGGATGCGCCTTGCCGCAACGCCGGTCGTTCACGATGGCAAACTTTATGTCATCGATACCGACGCTATGGTCAGCGCGTTCGATGCAACCAGCGGCACGAAATTGTGGGCGACCGCGCTTGCCGTTGACAAGGATGGCAAACCCTCCCGCTTTGGCGGCGGTGTCAGCACCGATGGCACCACGGTTTTCGCCACCAACGGCGTCGGCGATGTCGCCGCGCTTGATGCCAGCACTGGCGCAATCAAATGGACCAAGCGCCCGGCAGGGCCGCTGCGTGGCGCGCCGACATTGTCGAACGGCAATGCCTATGTGATGACGCAGGACAACCAGATTTACGCTGTACGGATGAGCGATGGCGAATCGCAATGGAACGAAGCTGGACCGGTCGGCGCTTCGGGCATTTTCGGCGTCGCCGCACCTGCCGCTGCACAAGGCACCGTGATCGCAGGTTATTCGACCGGCGAACTCGCCGCTTACCGTTATGAAAATGGCCGTAGTGTCTGGAGCGACACATTGTCGCGCACCGCGATGTCGACCAGCGTTTCGACGCTGACCGATATCGACGCCGATCCGGTTATCGATCGCGGTCGCGTTTTCGCATTGGGCCAGGGCGGGCG
>DASUDM010000222.1:0-5528 GCA_036275575.1 Sphingorhabdus sp.
CCTAAGATAGAAAAGGGGAAAGTTGATGCGTAAGTTGGCCATTGGATTGGCACTCGCTTCCACTGCTCTGGCAACACCGTCAATGGCCCGCGATGGCCAGTGGTATGTCGGAGTCGATGGCGGTGCCATGGTAGTTGAAGACATGAAGGCAGACGTCGGACCCGCTCCGATCGAAGCTTCGCTCGACACCGATACCGGATATGATTTCGGCGCGGTTGTTGGTTATGATTTCGGTGGCTTCCGTCTGGAAGCTGAAACTTCTTATCGTGAAGCAGACATTGCTGGTACTTCCAGCTCGGTCGGCGTGCTTCCAAGAGGGACAGGTACTGCACTTCAGGGTGGTGGTTCCTATGACACCGCTGGTGATGCGAATGCGTTGAGCTTCATGGTCAACGGTATCCTTGACTTTGGTGACGATGATGGCCTGCAGGGCTTTGTTGGCGCTGGTGCAGGTGTGGCTCGCGTTGATGTTCACAACATCTTTGCCGCTCCGGCATGGCTTGACGATTCGGACACCGGTTTTGCATGGCAGGCAATTGCGGGTATCCGCGCGCCGCTGAGCGACAGCTGGGATGTCGGCCTGAAGTATCGTTTCTTCAACGCATCGGGCGTTGATCTTGTCGATCGCCTCGGTCGCGACGTTAGCACGCGTTTCCGCTCGCACTCGTTGATGGGTAGCCTGGTTTACAACTTCGGTGGTGAACCTGAGCCCGAGCCGGCTCCGCCGCCGCCGCCGCCGCCGCCACCTCCGCCACCCCCGCCTCCGCCTCCGCCGCCGCCGCCGGCTCCGGTTTGCAGCACTGGCCCGTACATTGTGTTCTTCGATTGGGATAAATCGAACCTGCGTCCTGACGCCGCTTCGACCCTCGATAACGCAGTTGCCCAGTATGCAAATTGCGGTAACGCGCGCGTCATGCTTGCCGGCCACGCCGACAAGTCGGGTGCAGCAAGCTACAACGTTGGCCTTTCGCAGCGTCGTAACGCGACAGTTCGCGCTTACCTCGAATCGAAGGGCGTCCCTGGCGGCGTGATCAGCACCGAAGCATTCGGTGAAACTGCTCCGCTGGTTCAGACCGCTGACGGTGTCCGCGAAGCGCAGAACCGTCGCGTTGAAGTGACCTACGGTCCGGGTTCGGGCATGTAAGCATTTCGCAATAGCGAAACAGGACAAGGGCCAGCTTCACCGCTGGCCCTTTTCTTTTGCGCTGCGTCGCTGGTTAAGCGGAAATCAAATTACTCAGGCAACGGCCGGGATGGATTCGCTGTTCGTTCCAGAAGCAGCATCAAGCAGCCGGGTTTCCAGCGCCTTCAATCGGGCTTTGTTTTCGATTTTGCCGCCGAACAAGTCGGTAATATAGAAGGTATCGACCGCCCGTTCGCCGTAAGTCGCGATATGCGCGCTATGCAGCGTTACTTTTGACTGGAAAAGAGCAAGTGCGAGATTGTTGAGCAGCGCTGGTCGATCCGCTGCGCTGACTTCGACAACTGTGAACCGGTTTGAGGCCTTGTTGTCTATCAAGACAGATGGTGCAATTCTGAAGGCATCGGCGCGGCGCAATGCCACAGGCTTTGCCATCAATTTGGGCGATAGCTTGCTACGATTAGCAAGGGCATCGCCGATTGACTGCTTCAACCGGTGAATCTGATCGGATTCCTGGAATGGCCGCCCCCAGGGATCCTGGACGAGGAAATTGTCCACTGCCAGACCGTCGGTGCTGGTGTGAATCCGCGCGTCGATAATGTTACCACCGGCAAGGTGGATTGCCCCGGCAATGCGATAAAACAATCCGGGATGGTCAGCCGCCAAAACGGTTATCAATGTGGCGCCGCGATCGGGATAATAGCAGGCATCGATCGCCAGCGGTTCGTTGCTGCTCTCTCGAAGTAACTGCATGTTGCGTGCGATGATATCATCGGGCTCCGCAATCCAATAGGGTTCGGGCATCCTTTTGGCGAAGGCTTGGAAGCTGGTTGCGGCCAGGCCGAGCGCCTCTTGGGCGGCCCGCTTTTTGCTGGCAATGCGCTCCTCGCGCCCTTTCTGCTTATGACCAAGTCGAAGGACTTCCTCCGCCGCTTCAAACAGATCCGAAAGTAACTGGCGTTTCCAGCTATTCCATACTCCAGGTCCAACTGCCCTGATGTCGACGACGGTAAGCACCAGCAACAACCGCAGGCGTTCAACCGAAGTGACCACTTGCGCAAAATCGAGGATGGTTTTGAAGTCAGCCAAATCGCGCTTGAACGCTGTTGCCGACATAAGCAAATGATGCCGTACCAGCCAGGCAACGGTTTCGGTTTCTGCTTCGCTCAAACCTAAGCGTGGGCAAAGCTTCAAGGCGACTTCCGCACCCAATATGCTGTGGTCACCACCGCGACCTTTGGCAATGTCGTGCAAGAGCGCCGCGACATACAGCACCCTTCGACTCAGAATCTGCCGAACAATTGCGGATGAAAGTGGATGATCCTCGCGGTGATCGCCCCGTTCGATCTCTGCCAGAAGACCGATCGCGCGAATGGAATGCTCATCCACCGTATAGTGGTGGTACATGTCGAATTGCATCTGCGCGACCACGCGACCGAAATCGGGAATGAAACGGCCAAACACCGTAGCTTCATTCATCCAGCGCAGCACCGACTCCGGGTTTCGCGGCGAACATAAAATTTCCAGAAAGAGTTCATTGGCACGAGGATTCGCTCGGATCCTGCCATCGATCAGCCGCGCATCGCGGCGGGCGGCGCGCATGGCCAACGGATGGATTTCGAGCGAATACAAATCCGCCAGATGAAAGATTTCGATCAACCGTACCGGATCGGACCTAAAAAAGTCGTCCTCAGGCAAAGCAAGTCGTCCTCTGTCGAGCACAAATCCGTTCAGCTTGCGTGGTTTGCGTGAGAAGCTAGGCAGAAACCGCATGCCCTTTTTTGCATGGGCTTCGTCAAGGTGGGCAAGAAACAAGCCCGTCAAATCCCCCACGGTTTTTGCATTCAGGAAATAGAGCTGCATGAAGCGCTCAACCGGCGATTTGCCGGGGCGGGCCGCAAAGCGCATGCGTTCCGCCACTTCTCGCTGCAGGTCGAATGTTAGCCTATCTTCTGCCCGGCCCGCGATATCGTGCATGTGACAGCGCACGGCCCAAAGGAAATTCTCGGCTTTCTCGAAGTTCCGGTATTCCTCTTTAGTCAGCAGGCCGACGTCGACCAGTGCGGCCGGGGATCGCACCCGGTGGATATATTTCCCGATCCAATAGAGCGTGTGCAGGTCGCGAAGGCCGCCCTTGCCATCTTTCACATTAGGTTCGACCACATAGCGGCTATCGCCCATGCGCTTATGCCGCTCGTCGCGTTCCGCCATTTTCTGTGCTATGAAATCGGCCCCGGTCTTGGATGCGACATCGTTCCAGAAGCGGACTGAGGTTTCATCATAGACATCGCGATCACCCCAGACGAAACGACCTTCAAGCAAGGCTGTACGGATCGTCAAATCCTCGAGCGCCAATTTGACGGTTTCGTCGATGGATCGGCTCGACTGCCCGACTTTCAGACCCAAATCCCACAAAATGTAGAGCATGGCCTCAACGACCTGCTCGGTCCAACCAGTGCGCTTGTACGGCGTGATGAAGGCGATATCGACGTCGCTGAAAGGCGCCATCTCCCCGCGCCCGTACCCACCGACAGCAAGTATGGCGAGCTTCTCGGCTGCCGACCGATTAGCAACGGGAAACATCGCTGTCGTAACAAAGTCAAAGGCAAGACGGATAATCTGGTCGATCAGGAACGCCTGGTCGTTGGCGCAACTTCGCCCTGCCGATGGGCTTGCAACCAGCCGCCGTGCAATTTCCGACTTACCATCGCGGAGCGCGTTCTGGAGCACGCCCAGCACCGCACTGCGCAATGCACCAGAAGACAAATCGGAGCAAAGCACAGAAATTTCTTCTGCCACTCGGGCGCGATCAATTATGTCGCGCTGCCGGTTCCGGCTGGTGGATGCACCGTTCATTATTCAGCGCTTAGAATATGCACCGCAGCGACGGAAGTTTTATTCTTCGAGCTCTTTCACCTTCGCATTATATTCACGTCGCAAGGTTACGCGATCGATCTTTTGCGTTCCAAGACGCGGCAAGGGTTCGTGTACGCGCCAGAAATGGACCGGTACCTTGAACGGGGCCAATTTCGCTTGCAAGAAGGATTTCAGCTCGTCTGGCGACAGCTCCATTCCATCCTTGGTATAATAGACGATACCGGGCACCTCACCATAACGTTCGTCAGCAATCCCGAAAACGGAGAGCTCGGCAATGGCATTATGCTCGTAAGCCGCTGCTTCGACTTCAGGGCAGCTGATATTCTCGCCGCCACGAATGATGATGTCTTTCTTGCGGTCGACAATGAACAGATATCCGTCTTCATCAAGATAGCCGATATCACCGGTGCGGAAATAGCCATCCGATGTAAAGGCAGCATTCGTTGCTTCTTCATTTTCCCAATAGCCGTTGAAATTGGCTATCGAACGTATGCAGACCTCACCGCGCTCGCCCTGTGGCAGTTTGTTGCCGTCGTCATCAAGAATGGCAAGATCGACGAGCGGCTTTGTGGCGGGGCCGGTGCTCGAAGGCTTCGCCAAATAGTTTTCGGTGAAATTACCACAGCCGACACCATTGGTTTCCGTCAGGCCATAACCCAAAAGTGGGAAGCCCCATTCCATTTCCTGCTTGATGCGCTTCACATGCTCTACCGGTCGCGGAGCACCGCCAGCTGCAAATGCGGTACAAGACGTCAGGTCATATTTTAGCCGGTTCGGATGGGTAGCAATCTCGATACTCATCAGGGGCACGCCGACGAAATAGGTGATTTTTTCCTTTTCGATCAGCTGCATTGCATGTTCGGCATCCCATTTGGGCATCAATACCAACTTGCGCCCGATGACAAAGCTCTGCAAAAGAACAGGGACGGCTGCGGTGACGTGAAACAACGGGACGTTGAGCAGCGTCGCCGGCTGCATGGTCGGGGCTTCGCCGGTTGATGCCAGTATTTCGAAAAACACGAGCGTCTGGCCGACATAGCTCATCGCGCCTTGCACAACGCCGCGATGGTCCGACCAAGCACCTTTGGACTGGCCGGTCGAACCCGATGTGTAAAGTATGGTCGCCGGATCAAGCGGGTCGATTGGTGGCAATTCGGACTTGGCACCGCCACCCTTACCAAGAAGCGCTTTCAAACCTTCCAGCGGAGGACAATCATGCTCGAACAGGATCAGCTCGGCTGACCCGATATCCTCGCCCTGCAATCGCGCCGCGCGTTGTGCATCGGCCAGTACGAAACGGCAGTCGACCATGCGGATGCCGTCCGCCAGTTCACCACCTTGCCACCAGCCATTCAGCAATGTGGCAACTCCGCCTGCCATCAGGATAGCCATATAGGCAATGATCCAGTTGGCTGAATTACGCGCCGCAATGCCAACGCGCTCGCCAGTTTTGAGGCCATGGCCTTCGACAAGCCCACCGGCAAGTGCCCGTGCGGCGCTATGGCATTCG
>DASUDM010000223.1:0-7116 GCA_036275575.1 Sphingorhabdus sp.
TGATAGCAGCCAGTGGTTCGAAGCCTCGGGCGTCGGGGAATCGCGCGGGCAATTGAGCCGACCGGTCAATGGCTCGATCAGCTCCGGCTTTGGCATGCGCCGCCACCCGATCCTTGGCTATAAACGCATGCACGCCGGCCTTGATTTCAAGGCGGGCTATGGCGCGCCGATCTTTGCCGCGACCAACGGCGTGGTTGCCTATGCCGGTCGCAAAGGCGGCTATGGCAATTTCGTACAGATCAACCATGGCGGCGGCATCGCCACCGGCTATGCGCATATGAGCCGCATAGCGGCATCGCCGGGGCAGCGCGTGCGGCAGGGGCAGATCATCGGCTATGTCGGCTCGACCGGCCTGTCGACCGGCCCGCATCTCCATTATGAACTCTATCGCGACGGTCGCCCGATCAACCCGCTGTCGATCACCTTCACGCAGCGTGCTCAGCTTTCGGGCGGTGATCTTTCGCGCTTCAAGGGCGAATTGGCGCGGTTGAAAGCGGTGAAACCGGGCGCCGCGCTTGCGCCCCTGCCCGCGTCAACCCGCCGCAACGAAGAACCCCAGCGCGAGATTGACCGGATTTCGGCGGTGAAAATCGGGTCAAGCAAGCCCGCCGGTTAAGCCGTTGAGCGAAACGGCTTCGTCGTCTAAGCACCCTGCATGACGAACCCAAGCTATCCCAACACCCGCCTGCGCCGCAGCCGCGCTACGCCATGGAGCCGCGCGATGGTGCGCGAGACGGTGCTGACCCCCGCCGACCTGATCTGGCCATTGTTCATCACCGAGGGTGAAGCCGTTGAGGAGCCGATTGCCTCGCTGCCCGGCGTTTCGCGCTGGTCGGTCGACCAGATCGTCGTTCGTGCAAAGGAAGCGATCGAGCTTGGCATTCCGTGCATCGCCCTCTTCCCCAACACGCAGTCCGACCGGCGCAGCGATGATGGCGCGGAGGCGCTAAACCCCGATAATCTGATGTGCCGTGCAATCCGCGCGATCAAGCAGGCGCATGGCGATGCCATCGGAATCCTTACCGATGTCGCGCTCGACCCCTATACCAGCCATGGGCAGGATGGGCTGATCGACGACGAAGGCTATGTCCTCAACGATGACACTGTCGGCGTACTGGTAGACCAAGCGGTCAACCAGGCACGAGCGGGTGCAGATATCATCGCGCCCAGCGACATGATGGACGGCCGTATCGGCGCGATCCGCCGCGCGCTCGAAATGGACGGGCATGTCAATGTCCAGATCATGAGCTATGCCGCCAAATATGCCAGCGCCTTTTACGGCCCCTTCCGCGACGCGGTCGGCTCACGCGGGCTGCTGAAAGGTGACAAGAAAAGCTACCAGATGGACCCGGCCAACAGCGACGAAGCCTTGCGCGAAGTTGCGATGGACATCGCCGAGGGGGCGGACAGTGTGATGGTGAAGCCCGGCCTGCCCTATCTAGATATCATACGCCGTGTGAAGGATAGCTTCCAAGTTCCTGTATTCGCTTATCAAGTTTCGGGCGAATACGCGATGATCGAGGCGGCTGCAGCGGCAGGAGCGGGAGACCGCGACGCGCTTGTCCTCGAAACCCTGACTGCCTTCAAACGCGCGGGTTGTTCCGGCGTCCTAACCTACCACGCGGCGCATGCCGCTCGGTTGTTGAACGCTTAAAAGGGGTCAGATTCTGCGGACTAGGCCCTCTGCAAACAGAACACAGCCCAGCCACGACCCGAGGAACAGGATATCAGCGGCGAAGCCCTTGGGTGGCTCCCCGGTGAGTAAATAGATTGGGAAAAAGACCATCGACACCACGGTCGCCCCGATCCCGATCGCATAAGCGCGGATCATCCAGTTACGGTGGCGAATATTTTCCCGCTTGAAGATTGCGTAAATTGCGACGGCCAGAGCGATGCCCAATGCGATTCCGAACAGCAACCGACCAATGCTGACCGCAGGGGAGTATGCATCCGGAAAGTGCCAGAGCAGCCCTAGCGAACTCAAAGAGAGCATCGCCCCAGCTGCCACAAAAATGCGCCCAATGAAGCGATGCAAAAGCCCATATCTGTTTTTCAGTGCTCGACTGAACTGGATAGGGCCCAGAAGGCCAAATGCAGAGCCGCCGAGCACATGGCTGAAATGCCAGAGCGGCTCGGCAGCCAAACGCTGACTATCTTCAGGCAATGCGCCAATCGGGATTTGTACGACTTGCACAGCCCCCAACATTGTTCCCAAAAGGGTCCCTAAATATAATGTCGCCAACAGGACCCAGGGCTTCCCCAACCATTTGGTCAGTTTATCGCGCATTTGGGAAAAGCCCTTGGATCACAGTGGTTACGACTTGCCGCAGCTTCTTCAAAATCTGTACGTCAAGCCGAGGAAGCTCTGCGCCTCCCAATTTTGCTCCACAGCCGCGCTTCGTTGGATCGATTTGTCGAGATAGGTAGCGCCTGCCGAGGCGATAAGCGTTAGCCGGTTGCTGAGTTGCACTGCCATCGTGATATCGCCGCCAAGATTCAGGGCTTCGTCCGTGATCGGGGCAACGGGAAGGATGACACGCCGCTCTTTCCTGATCATCCGCGCCCGCTGTTTCGCCGTGATGCCGTACATGTAATTGGCGGCCTTTTGGTCCAGCCAGTTTGCCTGCACAGCCGGAGTTATCAGAAACCGCCCAGTCGATATCGGGTAGCTGTAACGCGCGATGATTTCCGAGCCATTGAACTTGTCGGTGACATCGTGGCGAAACTCCCCGCTAACGATTCCTAATTTGCTTTCCAGGGCAAAGCGTGCGCCCGCATCGACCGATAGCTTCTGCCGGTCACGTCCTGCCGGAACGCGTGCTGAGGCAAACAGGCTAAGCGATGGCGTGATGCCATCCATTTCTTTCTTGAACTGAAAACCGGTTTCCGCACCTTCAAAATAGTAGGCGCCCTGCTTTATCGAAATGATCGGAAAGAGGGTGGCGTGCGATGATGCGGAGTTGAATGGGGTATATTGGTCCAGGAAACCGGCTCCAATAGCGATATGATTTTCGCTCTCGTCACTCTCATTCGCTTGTGCCTGCAAATGGCCCATGGGGAGAAGTCCAGCCATTATCGCGATAAGTGATTTCGCAATTTTCTTAGTCATTTTTGGTTCCTGAGTTTTCGCAGGACGCCGGAACGAACTGGCCGCAGGCCAGTCGCTTTCGATGTCGTGCTGGTGAAATGTCGCATTTCCGGGGAAGACCGAAAGTGTGCTCCAGGTTACTGGGGGAGGAGTGCACAAATCAGTCTTCGCCCGGAAAAGTGAGGGCCATATCCTGGGTAGCGAATAAACATGGCCCTCACTTACGACCATTCCCCTGCTGTTCGCCGGGACCGTTCAATTTCCAATCGGCGAGAAAGGGAATGGTTTAAGCACCTTAGCTTGCGACCCAAGGGCTTGAATTGCAGGTATTTCCTTGTGTTAGTGGTTGCTCGAAAGGCTCGCCAAGTGAATTAGCTATGCGAATTCCGATAAACAATTGCGGTAATCGCTATATTATATATGCATATATGTATGGATTGGCGTTCAGTAAAATTTGATTGGAACAGGGCACGTGCATTCTTGGTCACGGCCGAGGAAGGTTCGTTTTCAGCGGCAGCTGTTGCGCTTGGTTTGACGCAACCCACGCTAAGCAGGCAGGTGGATGCGTTGGAGGACGAGCTGAGCCTTGTGCTGTTTGAGCGGGTTGGCAGAGGCCTGGTGTTAACGCCTAGCGGGCTGGAATTATTGGAGCATGTCCGCGGCATGGGCGAAGCCGCATCGCGGATGTCAAGAGCAGCCTCGGGACAGTCGCAAACCATCGAGGGGTCAATTTGCATCGCAGCCAGCGAAATCTACAGCGTTTATTTGTTGCCCCCGATTATCGAAAGGATTCGCCTGGAATATCCAGGAATATCAATTGAAATCGTAGCTTCCAACACGTCGTCAGACCTGTTGCGCCGCGAAGCGGATATTGCGATCCGGCATGTGGCATCGTCACAACAAGACCTGATCGCCAAGAAAATCCGGGACGATGAGGCCCATTTTTACGCTACGCCCGATTATCGCGCCAAGATCGGCAACCCTCCAACCGTTGCAGACTTGCAGGGTGCCGATTTTCTCGCTTTTGCGAATAACGAACCGATGTTGAACATGCTCGGTGTGTTGGGCGTCGATGTCGCCAGGAACAACTTTCCTATCCTGTGCGACAACCATATCGTGCAGTGGGAACTCGTCAAACAAGGCGTCGGAATCGGTGGCGTTTCAAGGATTATCGGTGACGCTGAACCGCGTGTCTGCCGGGTTGTACCCGACATGGAACCGATCATTGTCCCGATGTGGCTGGTTACGCATCGTGAACTCAACAAAAGCAAGCGCGTAAGAACCGTGTTCGATTTTCTGGCTGCCGAACTTTCGCAAAAGCCATAAGAGGTCGGCTCAAACATAGTCTGTATATGTGAGACCAAACCTTGCCCGAAATAGCCGCCGAAACCGCCCGCCTCATCCTCCGCACCGAAGCCCCCGGCGATCTTGATCGCTGGATGGAGGTGATGAACACACCCGTCGTGCGCAAGCATCTGGGCGGGGTGCAGGAACGGCATGAAGTGGAGGCCGGCTTTGCGCGCAAGGCGGCGGCCATTGCCAAGGATGGCTATGGTTTCTGGCACCTGCAAACCAAGGATGACGGCCTGCTGATCGGCCATTGCGGCCTCGCCCCGATCGAAGTCGAGGCGGCTCCGGCCGAATTGCGCGCGGGGCTGCAAATCGGCTGGAGCATCGCCGAAAGCCATTGGCGCAAAGGCTATGCGATGGAGGCGGCGCGCGCGGTGATCGACCTCGCCTTCAACCGCCATGGCCTCGACCTGCTCTATGCCCAGACCAGCGACGCCAATGAGGCATCGTGGCGGATGATGGAAAAGCTCGGCATGGAGCGGATGCGCGCGCTCGATTATGTCGACCCCGAATATTCGCCCGAGGAAAACCCCACCATCATCTATCGCCTGAAGTGCGAGGATTGGCGCGCCCGCGAATAACCTTGTCCTATTGAAATCAGAAGATTAGGCTGCGCCACCGACAACGCCAAATGGGGGAGATTTGGATGTTGAGTGAAAAGCGCAGAACGTTGCTGGCATTGAACGGGGTGGGCCTGCTGTTTTCGGCGGTCGCCTCTGGTTGGATCTACTTCTTTTTCACCCTTGGCGCGATCGATCTCTGGCCTATCGTGACCGATATCCCGGTTTCGATACCCGGTGACCGGCGCGCATGGAATATGGCGCATCTCGAAGGCATCACCAACGGCACGCTGTTCATCGCGATAGCCTTTGCCACGCGCTTTGTCCGGCTTGGCGCGCGCGGACAAAGCTGGCTGTTCTGGTCCACCCTTGCCTTTGGCTGGTTCTTCACCCTGCCCGCGATTGCCAATGCGGTTTTCGGCACGCGCGGGCTCGAATTTGGCGGCGGCCCCTTCCCGGGCGACGTGTTGATCAACAACCTGATTTTCCTTGCCGGCTGGCCCGCAGTCATCGGCGTCCATATCAGTTTCGGCCTTCTGTTCTGGGGCATGTGGCAGCATTACCGGCATCTGGGGGACAGCGCATGAACAGCGAGATTGTTGTCCGGCGGATGCCCTTTGCCTTTTCGGAGCCGATTGCGCCGATTTGGAATCCGGCGCGCCCCGAATGGAGCCACATGGTCAATGGCGCATCGCTCACCATGCCCTATCTGGAGCCATTCCTGATCAAGACGGTGATGGAGGCGCTGCCCAAGATCGAAGATGCGCGACTGAAGGCAGATGTGCACGCCTTTGTCGGGCAGGAAGGGCAGCATTTCCAGAACCACCGGCGCTACAACGAATTGCTGAAACGCGATTATCCCGATCTGGCCGATGTCGAGGAGGAGCTGAATTCGGATTACAAGCGCTTCCAGACGAAAAGCCTGCGTTGGCGGCTGGCTTACACCGCCGGGTTCGAAACGATGACAATGGGCATCACCGAATGGCTGATAGCGGCACGCGGCATGCTGTTCACCGGCGCCGACCCTTCGGTCACCTCGCTGGTCCTGTGGCATATGGTCGAGGAGACCGAGCACAAGAATGTCGCCTTCGATTTGTACCAGGATCGTTATGGCGATTTCTGGCCGCGGGTGTGGGGCGTGATCTTCGCCACCGCGCATGTCGCCTGGGCAAGCCGGAAGGCCTATAAGCGGATGCTCATCCGTGATGGCAGCTGGTCCAAATGGTCGAGCCGGTTGCGGCTCCACGCGATGGTCGCCCGCTTCCTGATCCACACCTCCCCCGCGATGCTGCGCTCACTGCTGCCCTATTATCACCCCGCCAAGGTGCGCGATCCCGATTGGGTCGCCAAATGGGCCAAAGCCTATGCCGCGCTGCCCGAAGGGGCGATACCGTTGCTGGATACGCGCGATCCGGAGATACCCGCACAGTTCGCGGCGGAGTAAGCAGGACATTAGTTCGAAACATCTGGTTGCGCCGGACCAACATGGCATCAAATCCGGTGCAGCGCCCATGAAACAGCTGCTAGGCACAGGCGGCGTATGTGACTAAACAGCCCCTATGATACTCCGCCTCACAACACACATCGCAGTTCTTTTCGGCGTTTTGCTCGTGACTTCGCCTCTTGCGGCTCAAGAAGTTCAAAACGCTACGCAAATCGATCGACCGGCGCCGCGTAATGAACCGCCCATGATCATGAACACAGGCCACCACGCCAAAATAACCTGCGGAAACACAACGGATCTCGCAAGCAAGCTGGTGTGCATTTCGTGGATCAACGGCGCATCGGCGGGAAATGGCTGGACTCAATCACGCGCACCAACATTTTTCCCGGATTATTGTCCACCCAGCCTCGATTTCGATCTTGGCAAGCAGAAGGCATTATTTGTCGACTATCTGGAAAAGGCCTCAGACGGGAAACTGGGCGAGCCCGCCATATTGCTGTTCCGCGAAGCGATGGCGAAGGCCTATCCCTGCGAAGCGAAATAGAGGCATCATGTCCGAATTCCGCATCGAAACCCCGCGCCTCATCCTGCGCCAGTGGCGCGAGGAGGATATTGGTCCGTTCCATGGCATCTGTTCCGACCCCGTCGTGATGGAAACGCTCGGGCCGTTGATG
>DASUDM010000224.1:0-6587 GCA_036275575.1 Sphingorhabdus sp.
TGCACCTGCGCCGATGGCATGCCCGATAGCCGCACTAGTTCATCAATAGCCGCGAAGTTCGTGCTGAGCAGTTCCAAAATCGCCTTGCGTTCACTGTCCCCCGCCTCAGCAACAAAATCGAATTGAGATTGGGCCGAAGCACGTGATCGCACGCGATGATCGAGCGGCGCGATCAGTTCGGCAATCTCGCCAGCGTCCTGTACCAGCGTTGCGCCGTCGCGGATCAACTGGTTGCACCCGCGCGAGCGCGGATCGAGCGGAGAGCCGGGAATCGCCATCACTTCCCTGCCCGCTTCCCCCGCCAGCCTTGCTGTTATCAGCGAGCCTGACTTTGGAATTGCCTCCACAACCACAGTCCCCGCTGAAATCCCGGCGATGATACGATTACGATAGGGGAAATGCCGTGCCCGGGGTTCGGTGCCCGGAGGCATCTCGGCTATCAAAAGCCCTTGTTCGGCGATTTGCGCCTGCAATTGGGCATGTTCAGGCGGATAGATATTGTCGATGCCGCCTGCAATGATGGCGATGGTCCCAGTCGCCAGCCCACCCTGATGCGCGGCTGCATCTATACCGCGCGCCAAGCCCGAAGTTACAACGATACCGCGGTCACCCAGTTCTTGCGCAATTTGCCGGGCCATCCGGCAGCCAGCAGCTGAAGCATTTCGCGCACCGACCATTGCGACATTCACTTTGCCGGCAAACCCAATACTCCCCCGATAGGTCAGCACGGGTGGTGCGTTTTCGATTTCGCGCAAAAGCGAAGGATAATCGGCATCGTCGATGAACAGATAGCGCGCACCAGCCCTGGCGAGCCGATCCATTTCGTTTTCGATGACCGCTTCAGATGCCGCGACAAATTTGCGACCGCCTGCCCGGGCCGACAGATCGGGAAGCGCTTCCAGAGCCTTGGACGCACTTCCAAAACGGGTGATCAACTGGCGATAGCTGACCGGGCCAACATTCGGCGAGCGGATCAACCGCAGCCGATCAAATGCATCTGCGGCATCATGCGCCATGCAGGTTTACTTTTTCCCGACGCGCGGTTCCGTTCCCGCCATCAATCGCTGGATGTTTTCGCGATGCTTCCAGAAAACAATCAGGCTGCAAGCCACCAGAGGAATTACCACCGTGACCGAACCAAAGAAAATTGCCGCCAAGGGAGCCACGGCTGCTGCAACCAGTCCGCTGAGCGATGAAATGCGCGTTATTAGCAACATGCCGATCCAGACCGCGCCGTAAATGAGGCCAAGCGGCCAATTCAGTCCGAAGAGAATACCGGCATAAGTCGCGACACCCTTGCCGCCCTTGAAACCGAGCCACACGGGATAAAGATGCCCGAAAAAGGCAGCAACAGCGGCAATGACTTCAAATCCCGGAACAAGTTCGCGGGCCAGCAACACAGCAGCCAAGCCCTTCAAGAGATCGAGCAGCAAAGTCAATGCGGCAAGCCCCTTGCGCCCGGTGCGCAACACATTGGTGGCGCCGATATTGCCTGAACCGATATCGCGGATGTCGCCCGCTCCACCAAATTTGGTAAGCAGCAGCCCGAACGGTATCGAGCCCAGAATATAGCCCAACAAGGCTGCACTTCCCATTTCCATCCAGCCCGTTGGCATAAACGACTCCCTCTGTTGTCCAATGGTTATCGTTATCCGCCGACACACTCAAGGCCGGTTGCCTCTGCATTGTCGCGCGTCTATCTGCGCCAAGATGATTGCACCCGAAGCCCCAATCCTGGTTTTCGATTCCGGCATTGGCGGGCTTTCGGTTTTGGCAAAAATCCAGAAGGCACTCCCTCTAGCCCCTATCGTTTACTCTGCCGATTATGCTGGGCTGCCTTATGGCGAGAAAAGCGAGATTGAGGTTGCGACCCGTGTATGCGCTTTCCTCGGCCGCTTGTCGGAAAGATACACCCCGCGCCTGGTTGTGATCGCCTGCAATACTGCATCCACCATCGCCTTGGCCCATGCGCGGGCTGTGTTGGGCGTGCCCATCGTCGGAACTGTGCCAGCAATCAAACCTGCGGCAGAGCAAACGCAAGGCGGCGTGATTGGTCTGCTAGGAACCAAGGCGACAATTCGGCAAGCCTATGTCGACAGGCTTGAAGCGGAACACGCAGCAGGAAAGAAGTTATTGCGTCATGCAGCGCCGGAACTGGTGGCAGCGGCCGAAGCAAAGTTGCGCGGTGAAATTCCCGATGCGGTAATTTTCGAAGGCGCAATCGCTGGACTAACGGACCAAGATTGCGGCGAGCGGATTGACCGCATCATCCTTGGCTGCACCCATTTCCCGTTGGTTGAAAATGAACTTGCCACTGCAGCGCATGCAGCGGGATTGTCGGGCACGCTTGCCTTCGTCGACGGCTCCGATGGAATTGCGCGCCGGGTCGAAAATCTGACACAAGGCCAGCTTTGGCCTGAAAAACCGGTCGCGGGTAAATTCATAACCACCGGCTCTGTGGAGCAAATTGAACCTTACCGCCCTGCTTTGCAGCGTTATAATTTGACCCAGATCATGTCACTCTAATCGGATTATTGCGAATAGTTCGCGCTGGATTTCCGTTTTGACCCGCATTATTGGGCGGTCAACCAACAGGGCTTTGCTTGCCATGAACTATGACGAAATTTTCGACAAGGCTATCGACCGGTTGCATGCCGAAGGTCGTTACCGCGTCTTTATCGATATCCTGCGCAACAAGGGCAAGTTCCCCAACGCGCGCTGCTTTGCCGGCCACAATGGCCCGAAGCCGATCACCGTCTGGTGCTCGAACGACTATTTGTGCATGGGGCAGCATCCCAAGGTAATCTCGGCGATGGAAGAAGCGCTTCACGATGTGGGCGCTGGTTCTGGCGGCACCCGCAACATCGGCGGCAACACCCACTACCATGTCGAGCTCGAAGCCGAATTGGCCAGCCTGCATGGCAAGGGTGCGGCGTTACTGTTCACTTCGGGCTATGTCTCGAACGAAGCGACGCTGGCGACGCTCGCCAAGATCCTGCCTGGCTGCATCATCTATTCGGACGAGTTGAACCATGCTTCGATGATTGCAGGCATCCGCAATTCAGGTTGCGAAAAGCGCGTCTGGCGGCACAATGATCTGGCGCACCTCGAAGAGCTGCTCGCCAATGACGATCCGGCGCTGCCCAAGCTGATCGCATTTGAAAGCGTCTATTCGATGGACGGCGATGTTGCGCCGATTGCTGCCATTTGCGATCTCGCGGACAAGTATAACGCCATCACCTATTGCGACGAAGTTCATGCCGTGGGCATGTATGGCGATCATGGTGGCGGCATTACCGAGCGCGATGAAGTCGCCGACCGCGTCACCATTATCGAAGGCACGCTTGGCAAGGCGTTTGGCGTGATGGGTGGATATATCGCTGCCGATCAGAAAATCGTCGACGTGATCCGCAGCTATGCTCCGGGCTTCATTTTCACCACCAGTCTTTCGCCAGTGCTGGTTGCGGGCGTGTTGGCCTCGGTCAAACACCTAAAGCAATCGAGCGAAGAGCGGATCGCCCAGCAAGCCAATGCCGCCCGCCTCAAGCAACTGTTCGCAGAAGCCGGACTGCCGGTGATGCAGAGCGTGACGCATATCGTCCCGCTGATGGTAGGCGATCCGGTGAAGGCAAAGAAGATCAGCGACACATTGCTCGCCGAATATGGCGCCTATGTGCAGCCGATCAATTTCCCCACAGTGCCGCGCGGAACCGAGCGCTTGCGCTTCACCCCCGGCCCGCAGCATACCGAAGAGATGATGCAGGAACTGACCCAGGCATTGGTCGAGATCTGGGACAGGATGGAGCTTAAGTTCGCCGAGGCGGCTTAAACCGCTTCTCGCATCATCCCCCAGAAATTGGGGCCGCCTTTGGGCACATCCCATTCGCACTGGATGACGAATCCGAGCCGCTGGTAAAGTGGGACATTCTCAGGTGTTGCGGTTTCCAGCCAGCTGGGCAGCCCTTCTGCGTCTGCGCGTGCGAGTCCTTCGCGGATGATGCGACCACCCCAGCCCTTGCCTTGATGGGCTGGACGCACACCAACGAAATGAAGATACCAAAAATCGCCTTTTGGCCGGTTCTTGTCGATGCCCTCGACAACGCGCATGGCTCGCGGAAGGGCAAAGCCAAAGATACGCAACATGGGGATCAGTTGGGCTATGAGCGGCTCGTCCCCGCTATCTGCATTTCCAGGTGATCGCCACAAGGCCGCTGCTTCATTGCCTGTAGACTGGACCACCCGGCCCACGGTCGCGTCGTCCGCGATGATGAGGTCGAACAGGCGTTTCAACCGACGCGGCCGGGACCCTTCATCCTGCAATATGTAAGAAAGTGCGGGATCGGTATGAAAGGCTTGAGCCAATGTTTCCGCAACCATTGGGTGGTGAGCGCTTTGGGCATCGATAATCTCGGTCATGCTGTTCCTCCCACTATCCGCTGGTAACTATCCCAATCCACATTTCCGCCCGACAAGGTGACAACCGGCGTAGCGACTGGATTGATCTTTCCCGAAAGGACTGCCGCGAGCGCCGCAGCGCCACCCGGTTCGACGACAAGATGCAGTTTTTCGAATGCCACCCGCATTGCAGTGGCGATATCAGCCGGGGTCACAATCGCACTGCTGTGCACACGGTCGCGCAGCACATCGAAATTGATCGGGAAGGTGCGAGGCGTTTGCAGCGCATCGCATGGCGTGGGATATGTTTGATCCTCAACTGACAATATCTCACCCGCCGCTATCGAACGGATCATGTCATCCCATCCTTCGGGTTCAGCAATAGACAGGGTTGCATCGGGACAAGCCAAGGCAAGCCCGCCCGAAAGCCCACCGCCGCCGCAACAGGCGACGATGTGGAGCGGGCCTTCAACACCTCGTGCTTTCAATTGCGCTTCCGCCTCCAAGCCCAGGGTTCCCTGCCCCTCCATCACCCAGGGATCGCCAAAGGGATGAACCAAAGTCGCACCCGTTCTAGCAATCAACTCCGCAGCGATAGCGTCACGATCCTGCCCCGGGCGCTGGTAGAGGATGACTTCGGCTCCATAACCTCGCGTGGCGTCAATTTTCGCCTTGGGGGCATTTTCCGGCATGATGATCGTGGCCGCGATACCAAGCCGCTTCGCGGCCCAGGCAACGCCCTGTGCGTGATTTCCGCTGGAAACAGCAACCACACCGCGCGCACGCTCGTCTTCGGCCAGATCCGATAGCCTGTTCCACGCTCCCCTGATCTTGAACGAACCGATCGGCTGCAGCATCTCCGCCTTGCACCAGATAGTCATGCCGTCGACTTCGAGCGGCAGCAGCGGCGTAGGCGGCAGGATCTGGGCAAATTTCGCCATTGCGCGCTGCACACCCTCGCGACTTGGCTTCCTTTTCGGGTCGCGCAATTCTTGTTCTGTCATCAAAGCCCTCTATATGCCGTCGCCATAACGAATCTTTGTCGAAGGACGTAACAGATGAGCAGGGTTTTGGTAATCGGCGCTGGCGGCGTCGGATCGGTGGCGGTGCACAAGATGGCAATGAACACCGATATCTTCAGCCATATCAGCCTCGCAAGCCGCACCAAGAGCAAGTGCGACGCGATCGCTGCATCGGTGAAGGAACGCACTGGTGTTACCGTCGACACCTATGAAATCGATGCAGAAGAAGTGCCCGCACTCACCCGTTTGATCCAGAAGATCGAACCTGCGCTCGTCGTCAATCTTGCCCTGCCCTACCAGGACCTCGCCATCATGGACGCCTGCCTTGCCGCCGGCGTGCACTATATGGACACCGCGAATTACGAGCCCAAGGATGAGGCCAAGTTCGAATATCACTGGCAATGGGCCTATCAGGATCGCTTCAAGGATGCCGGCCTGATGGCATTGCTCGGATCAGGCTTTGACCCGGGTGTGACCAGCGTGTTCACCACATGGCTGCACAAGCATCATTTCGAGCGGATCGACACGCTCGACATACTCGATTGCAATGGCGGCGACCATGGCCAGGCCTTTGCCACCAACTTCAACCCGGAAATCAACATCCGCGAAGTTACCGCAGTCGCGCGCCATTGGGAAAATGGCGATTGGGTGGAAACCCCGCCAATGTCGGTGAAGCAGCAATTCGATTTCGAGGGCGTCGGCCCCAAGAATATGTACCTCATGTACCATGAGGAAATCGAAAGCCTGAAAACGCACTTGCCCGAAATCAAGCGCATCCGTTTCTGGATGACCTTTGGCGACGAGTATATCAAGCACCTCACCGTGCTGCAGAACGTCGGCATGACCCGCATCGATCCGGTGAAATATCAGGGCGTCGAGATTATCCCGCTGCAGGTCCTGAAAGCGGTGCTGCCGGAGCCTGCCAGCCTTGGCCCGACGACCAAGGGCAAGACCAATATCGGCTGCATCGCAACCGGCATCGGCAAGGATGGCAAGGAAAAGACCCTCTACATCTACAATATCTGCGACCATGAAGATGCCTATGCCGAAACGGGCAACCAGGCGGTCAGCTACACCACTGGTGTTCCCGCGATGATTGGCGCTGCCCTGATCGTGAAGGGCCTGTGGCGCGGGCATGGCGTTTTCAACATGGAACAGTTCAACCCCGAT
>DASUDM010000225.1:0-3953 GCA_036275575.1 Sphingorhabdus sp.
GAGCAGCGTAAATTGGCATGGGTGCGAAGGCTAGGACGAAGACGGCTGGAAGCACGAAAAGCGGCCTATCTGAAAAGGCCAGCGAAACCCCGATGATCGCTGCGATGTGCGACAGTAGCAACACCCAGCCCTGCCATTTGAACGGTAGCCCGGCGCCATAGCCATGGCGCTTGGCCCGGAACCAAGGGCCTTTATCCATGAAATGATGTAGCATTTTGGGTTTCCTTCTTAACGGCCCGGCCTCTTCTTCGCCCG
The DNA here is from genome assembly GCA_036275575.1 of Sphingorhabdus sp. Classification (GTDB taxonomy): domain Bacteria; phylum Pseudomonadota; class Alphaproteobacteria; order Sphingomonadales; family Sphingomonadaceae; genus Sphingorhabdus_B. The sequence continues at coordinate 256 of DASUDM010000225.1, forward strand.
ATCCTGCTCCCGCTTGATCTGCAGAAGTTCCTCGAAATCGACAATTTCGCTGCGCGCCTTCATCCAACGCATCATAGCCAGCGACCAAAGCACCAGCGCGGCGATGTAAAGGATGATGTATAGCGTGGTCAAAGCATCGGTTGGCGCGCCATTCATCAGCCACATGAACAGTCCGCTCAGTGGTATCAAAGCCAGCACCCAGAAAATTGTGGCACGCACTCCTTCGGCATTGCGCGGTGCAATTTTGAACGACCATTTTCCCGTTCTATAGAAAATGAACGGCTTGTCTTCGTCGCGCATCCTTATTCTCCGCTATCATTCAAAGCCCGATCCTTCTTTCGCGGGCGGGCGGCCACGGCGCGGAACTTCGGTGACACTTACCTTTACCCCGCGTCGATCCAGTGCTTCGCGCAGAAGCACTTCAACCTCGGCATTCACGCTGCGGAAATCGCCTGCAGCTGCCCGCTCGATCGCGGCATAAAGCGCGGGATCGAGGCGGAGCGGGAAGGCTTTCTTGGGCGGCGCAGCCATGGATCAACTCATTGATACAGCGTACCGGTATTCACGACAGGCTGGGTGTCTCGTTCGCCGCACAGCACCACCATCAGGTTGGAAACCATCGCTGCTTTTCGCTCGTCATCCAGATGGACAACATCCTTTTCGGATAGCTGGTGCAGCGCCATTTCCACCATCGTGACGGCACCCTCAACCAACTTCTTGCGTGCCGCGATAACCGCCTCGGCCTGTTGGCGACGCAGCATCGCGCCAGCAATTTCCTGCGCATAGGCAAGATGCGTGAGGCCGCATTCGTCAACAGTGATGCCTGCAACCGCCAGCCGCTCCATCAACGCGGTGCGCAATTCGGCCGACACCTCGTCATGGTTGCCGCGCAGCGTCACCTCTTTATGCTCAATGTCATCATAGGGATAACGCGAACCGATGGTGCGCACCGCCGCCTCGATCTGCGCGAGAACGAAAGCCTTGTAGTCATCAACATCGAACAGCGCCTGCGCCGTATCGGTAACGCGCCATACAACCTGAGCCGCAATCTCGATGGGGTTGCCGCGCAGGTCGTTGACCTTGATCTTTTCCGAGATCAGGTTGTTGGCGCGTACCGAAATCTTGGTCGAGGTCATCCACGGCCAGACCCAGCGCAAACCTTCCTTGCGGTCGGTACCCTGATAGGATCCGAACATGGTGATCGACGCCGCTTGGTTGGGCTGCAGCATATAGAAGCCCGAAGAGGCGATGGTGAAAGCAACAAACCAGCCAATGCTGGCGCTGATCGTGCCAAGCGTTCCTTCTGCTGCAATGGCGTTGAAAATCGACCAGATGAAAACGCCGAGCAGAAGTAATGCGACGGCAAACATCAGATAGCCGCTATAGGTACGCGCGCCGCGCTCGCGGCTGGCATTCAGGGAAATCGAATCGGTCATCTTGCCCTCCAATTAAATATGATATCATATTTATATCAAGCGCGAGGGAGCACAAGTAAAATCGACCGCTTGTTTTCATTCCCCGTGATGGGCACACTCGGCGGCATAGGGAAAGGGACTTAGATGCAGAAACTCAAGACAGACCGCAGAAGCTTTGTTCGTGGTGGCGCCATGATCGCCAGTGGGGCGATGCTGATGCAACCCGTCAAACTTCTTGCTGCCGATTCAAACATGGCGGCCATCCGCAAGGCTGCCGAGGCCGGACGCGATGCATCGCTGAAGCGAATCCGCGACTGGATCGCGCTGCCATCGATCGCCGCGGAAAATCGCAACATGAAAGAGGGCGCGGAGTATATGGCGGAGCTCGCCCGCGATGCCGGGTTCCAGCATGTCGAGATAGTGCCGACCGATGGCCACCCCGGCGTGTTTGCAACGCTCGATGCCGGCGCCAAGCGAACACTGGGCATTTATTTCATGTATGATGTGAAGCAATATGACCCGGCGGAATGGACTTCACCCCCGCTCGAAAGCCGAATGGTCGACAAGCCGGGGTTCGGCAAGGTCATTGTCGGCCGGGGTGCAGTGAACCAAAAGGGCCCCGAAGCAACCTTCCTCGCAGCATTGCACGCCATCCGGGCAGCAGGCCGCAAGCTTCCGGTCAACATCGTGCTCATCTGCGAGGGCGAAGAGGAAATCGGCTCGCCCCATTTCAGGCAGATCGCGACCAAGCCAAATGTACTGGCTGCTTTGCGAAAATGTGAGGGCATCTTCATTCCGGCGAGCTGGCAGGATGGCCAGGGCAATGTCAGCCTCAACCTCGGGTCGAAAGGCATCGTCGAACTGGAGCTTATCGCTTCGGGTGAGAAATGGGGGCGCGGCCCCAAGGGGGATATTCACAGCAGCCTGAAAGCAATGGTCGATTCGCCCAGTTGGCGATTGGTTCAGGCCTTGCAGACATTGGTAACGCCCGATGGCAACACACCCGCCATCGAGGGATGGTTCGAAAATGTCCGACCCCTAACCGATCGCGAAAAGGCGCTGATTGCGGAAATCGCCAAATCAGCCGACGAAGCCCAGCAGAAGAAGATGCTGGGTGTCACCCATTGGATCGATGACCTTCCCTACGATAAAGCCTTGATCCGGCTGGCACAGGAACCGACCGTCAATATCGAAGGATTGGTGGCAGGCTATACCGGGCCGGGCGGAAAGACAGTATTGCCGGGCAAAGCCGTAGCGAAGCTTGACCTGCGCCTCGTTCCCAACCAGACGCGGGCCGAGGCCGAGCGCAAATTGCGCGCCCATCTGGACAAGCAGGGATTCGCCGATGTCGAGATCAAGATTGGCGGTGGCTATGATCCGACCGAGGTTTCGGAAGACAGCCGCCTCATCAAGACCATGCTGGCCACATATTCACGCGCCGGAGTGAAGGCGACGTTGAACCCACGACTTGCAGGGAGTTGGCCCGGCGCCACTTTCACGGCCCCTCCGGTGTCGATTCCCGCCGGTCATTTCGGAATGGGCCATGGGTCGGGCGCGCATGCACCCGACGAATATTATCTGATTGAATCGAGCAATCCCAAAATTGCCGGTTTGGTCGAGGCGACGATGGGCTATGCCGATTTCCTCTATCAGCTCGCGGCCATCAAATAGCCTCTGCTTTGTCGCAAATGAAAAGGGCGGGGTGTTTCCCCGCCCTTTCGTTGTTCAATTTTGCGTTTCGCCGGGAACCGGGAAGCCGCGCTTCTTCATGATGTATTTGACGTCCGGGTCGCGCCCGCGGAAGGCGCGATAGGCCTCAATGCGATCAGACTCATTGCCGGTGGCAAGCAGCATCGAGCGGAAACGCTCGGCGGTTTCTTTATCCCAGACATCGCCCTTTTCGGTGAAGGCTGCCCAAGTGTCAGCATCCATGGTTTCGGACCAGAGATAGCTGTAATAGCCCGCCGAATAGCCATCATCGGCAAACAGGTGGTTGAACTGCGGCAGGCGATGCCGCATCACCATTTCCTTGGGCATGCCAATCTTGGCGAGCGCATCTTTCTCGAAAGCACGCGGATCGGTGACCGGCTCGCTGCGATTGTGCAGCATCATGTCGAGGATCGCGCTCGACAGATATTCGACCGTGGCAAAGCCCTGGTTGAAGGTGTCGCTCGCCTTGATCTTTTCAACCAGTGCCGCCGGGATCGGATCTCCGGTCTCGGCGTGCTTGGCGTAAGTGTTGAGAATATAAGGCGTCAGCAGCCAATTCTCGTTCACCTGGCT